>CALKYM010000133.1 GCA_938003525.1 uncultured Planctomycetales bacterium
CTTGGCAACATCGACCAGATCATAGAAACTCGTGGCTGTTTTCAACAGAGCAACCAAGGGATAGAGAGGCCTTGGCCATGTAGAAAGTCATCCATCACAGGGAAGCAATGCTCGAATCGACGAGGCGCCGATTCACGCAGCTCTGTCGAGTAACAACTTTTTTCTTGACCCCAGCGTCTAGCTGCCGAACGAAGTCTACGATGGACACGGCCAACACGTGGCACAACCCGCTGACGGGAAAGTGCTCTTAAAGCTGATCGATCATGGCCAACTTCACTTCGATTCGTTCGTGAATGGCGTGGCCGCTCTTTTGTAGATATCACGCTCCAACCGCAGACGCTGGTTCTCGTTTCGCAGGCCAGCCAGCTCCTGGGCCTCCGGCGTCAGTCTTCCCTTGCCGGCAAACGCGTGCTGGCCATTCTCCTCGTAGGACTTCTTCCATTTGTCCAAGAAGTTCGCTGCAATGCCCAAGCTGCTGGCTGCATCGCTGATCCGATAACCACCCACAGTAACCAACTTCACTGCATTGAGCCTGTACTGCTCGCTGTATGTCCGTCGCTTCGTGCTCATGCCAAACCTCCTCACGAATCGAGTTAAGCGCTCTTCCACGCGTCCACAATTCGTGGGGGAATTCCAGAGTGCGGCGTAGCGCAATGGTGCCTGCTATCCTTGAAGCGAGTGGTTGTGTAGAGTGCTCGCATTGTTGCTGTCGGCTGTTGGTCGTGCGCTAGGTTGTAGAGTGGCTCGGTGTCGGTACCCATGACCTATAACGCTTTGCGAGATCGATGGGAACGTTGCTTGGGATCCATGCTGGTAGTCCTGCTCTGTCTTGCTGGGGCGGCTGTCGCCCAGCCGCCGAGTCGTCCTGTACCGCTCATCTTTGACACCGATATCGGCAACGACGTCGATGACGTGTTGGCCTTGGGGATGATTCACGCGCTGGAGTCTCGCGGGGAATGTGAGCTGCTGGCGGTTACCATCACCAAGGACAGCCCGCTGGCCGCCGCGTTCACCGACGCGGTCAACACTTTCTACCGCCGGGGTGATATCCCGATTGGCGTTTGCCGCAGCGGCATTACGGCAGAAGAAGGCAAGTTCATTGGTCTGGCGGAACGGCAGGATGGTGGCCTGTTGCGCTATCCGCACGACTTGAACTCAGGCGAAAAAGCCCCGGATGCCGTGGCCCTTCTTCGGCGCACACTCGCCGCAGCGGAAGATGGCTCCATCGTCTTCGCGCAAGTTGGTTTCTCGACCAATCTGGCCAACCTGTTGGAATCGGGACCCGACGAAATGAGCGATCTGACAGGCCTGGAGCTGGTGCGCCGCAAAGCGCGACTGCTCTCGATCATGGCGGGGGCCTTCACGCAGATTCGCGGGCGCAGCGGTGATCTCTACGACCACAAAGAGTACAACGTGGTGAAGGACATCGCAGCGGCGCAATCAATCGCCAGCCGGTGGCCGACGCCGATCGTTTGGAGCGGTTTTGAAGTCGGGCTTGCCGTACCGTATCCGCACGAGTCCATCGAGCTCGATTTCGGCTACGTCGAGCATCACCCGCTGGCCGACGCCTACCGCTTGTACAGCCCACCGCCGCACAATCGGCCGACGTGGGATCTAACCAGCGTGCTCTACGCGGTTCGTCCCGATCATGGCTACTTCGATCTCTCCAATGCCGGTCGGGTCACAGTCGCTGACGACGGTCTCACGACGTTCGCCGCCAGCAGCGACGGCCCTCATCGCTATCTCAAGCTCACCGATGAGCAACGCATTCGCGTCACCGAAGCCCTCGTGCAGCTTGCCAGCCAGCCGCCGGGGCGGTAGTCGCAGTCTACGCCGTTCACCAGCGGCGCGACCGTGCCTCGACTCGTGCCATGCACTGTCTGATTCACGGATTGCTGGCCGATTTCACCACGCTGATGTCGTAGGCGCTCGCGTGCAACGGTCATGACTCGCCGTCCGCCTCCGCGATGATTTCAACCAGTCGCTCCCCACCTCGCGCGCACCCGGTTCTTACCAGATTCAGGTGCCCCTCTGGCTCCACTTCCTCCCGATGGCTTTTTCCATTTCGACGAGGAGCAGCAAGAGCAGGGCGGATCCCAACACGCGCAGCCACATCCACGCGTTGAGAGGCGCGACCTGAAAGAGGGAATTCATGACGTCGCTATAGGTGAACACGAGCTGAAAAGCCACTACGGCGGCAATGCCCCACCATACAATACGGTTCCCAAAAAGGCCGTCACGATTGAGGACTGACTCGCTCACGTGTCGGCTGTTGAAGACGTAGGCTACCTCAAAGAAGACGATCGCATTGACGGCCACCGATCGAGCCACTTCTAGGCTGCTGCCAAGGTCCAATTCGTAAAAGAACAGGCCAAATGTTCCCAGCGAGATGAGCACCGACACATAGACGATCCGCCAGACAAGGATGAGGTCGATCAAGGGAGAGCGGGGATCACGAGGCGGTTGTCGCATGACATCCCGATCCACCGGATCGAAAGCCAGCGTGATGGCCAACGCGACCGTGGTCACTAGATTGATCCACAGAATGTGGAGCGGCAGGATCGGCAGCAGCACACCGAACAACAAGGCGGCGACCAACGTCAAGCACTCGCCGCCGTTGGTGGGCAAGATGAACAAGATTGTCTTCTTCAGGTTGTTGAAGACGGTCCGGCCTTCCTCGACGGCGCGCACGATGCTGGCGAAATTGTCATCGAGCAGGACCATTTCGGCGGCATCTTTCGACACGTCGGTGCCCGTGATGCCCATCGCGACGCCAATGTCGGCTTGTTTCAATGCCGGGGCGTCGTTCACACCATCTCCTGTCATAGCCACGACGCTACCCCGACGCTGCAAAGATTGGACGATTTTGAGTTTTTGCGATGGCGCTACGCGGGCAAACACGTCCGCATCGTCGACAGCCCGATCGAGCGCCGCTTGATCCAGCTTTTCCAACTCGGCGCCGGTCTTTGCTTTGTCGGTTGAGCGAATTCCGATTTGCTGCGCGATCGCTCGGGCGGTCGCGACATGATCGCCGGTAATCATGATCACGCGAATTCCAGCGGCATGACATTTGTCGACCGCCTCGATCGCTTCTGGTCGCGGCGGATCGGTCATGCCGACTAGTCCCAGTAGCGCAAATCCGCGTTCGGTGTCTTCAAGCTCAATTACGGTGTCATGTGGTTTCCATGATTTTTCTGCCAGTGCCAGGACCCGCAGACCCTGAGCTGCCAACTCGTCGGCAGTCTCCTGCCAGCGTGCGGCGTCCAGCGGCTCCTCCCCTGTCCACTGGTGAGCACAGCGCGCGAATACTGCCTCTGGTGCCCCCTTCAAGTAGACGACGGCGTGGCCCCGGTGATCGTGGTGCAACGTCGCCATGTACTGCAATTCTGACTCGAAAGGAATCGCGTCCGTCCGCGGCCAGTTCACAACCACATCATCCGGCCGCAGCCCCATCTTGCCGGCGAGCACCAACAGCGCTCCTTCCGTTGGATCGCCGGCAATTCGCCACTGCCCGTCCTCGTGTCGCAAGGCCGCGTCGTTGCACAGCACACCGGCTTTGACCAACTCGCCCACAACCGGCGTGCTGTCGAGCGTCACTTCGTCATGGCGCTCGTCCAACACCGCGCCGATCGGCTCATATCCAGAGCCGCTTACGGTGAAACTGCCGTCGGCAGAAACGATGCGGGTTACCGTCATCTCGTTTCGTGTCAGCGTACCGGTCTTGTCGCTGCAAATGACCGTCGCGCTGCCAAGCGCTTCAACTGCGGGAAGCCGTCGAACAACGGCGTTGCGCGCTGCCATCCGCTTGACGCCAATCGCCAAAGCGATGGTCATGATGGCGGGCAATCCCTCCGGGATGGCCGACACAGCCAGGGCGACTGCGGCCATCAACATCTCAGCGGCCTGCTGGCCGGTAAGAACTCCCATCAGGAAGACGAAGACGCAGAAGATAATAATGACGACGGTGATTACTTTGCTGAATGTGGCCAAACGCCGAATGAGCGGCGTATCCACGCCTTCGACTTCCTGCAGCATTCCGGCGATGCGGCCGATCTGTGTGTCGTCTCCCGTTGCGACGACTAGCCCCGTGGCTGTGCCGTTCGTGACGAGCGTCCCGGCAAATGCCAGGTTGTACCGATCGGCCAACGGCACTTCGCCTTGCAGCGCCTCAACAGTCTTCGTGACCGGCATGGATTCACCGGTGAGCGGGGCCTCGTTGATCTGCAAATTTTTTTCGCGGCACAAACGCAGGTCGGCTGGCACCTTATCCCCGGCCTCGAGCAGCACCTGATCGCCCGGCACGAGTTCAGTCGCGGACAAACCAGCCTTTTTTCCATCGCGCAGGGCGACGGCCATGGGGGCCAACATCTGCTTCAGTGACTCGATCGCCTGTTCCGCTTTGGCCTCCTGCAAGAATCCGATGACAGCGTTGATGATCACAACGCCGAGGATGACGCCGGTGTCGACCCAGTGCTGCAGCAGTCCCGTGGCACCGGCCGTGGCTAACAGCACGTAGATCAGCGGGTTGTGGAATTGCAGTAACAGTCGCATCCATGCACTGGTCTTCTTGCGCTCCTGCAACTGATTAGGTCCGTAGCGAGCGAGTCGTATCCGAGCCTCATCTGAGGAGATTCCGTCGCGCGAAGATTCCAACGCCTCGATGGCTTGGTCGACGGACAACAGATGCGCAGGGCGGGACTGCCTGGCGTCCGATGCTTGAGCCACGGCGAGATGTTCGTTTGCACGACTGGTGGTCATATCTCGCAACCCCCAAGGCGGCGCCAGTTGGCACTGGGTTCTTGAGCTGTCATGGCGCGCGCGTCGCGTCGATGTCGGCGCCAACTGGACTGCCCGGCTACACATTGGCCGCTGCGCTGCACACAGCAGCGCTGTGCAGACGGCGCAGCCGCTCTAGACTGGCCGAAGTAGCTGGCGGCTACGTGAAAGATACGAATGCCGGCCGCAAATGGAAGGCGTCTCATGAAAGCGATGATTCTTCCGCGCATTGTGTCGCTCGATGAAGTCCCAGCACCGCTGGAACTCGCTGAACTACCGCTGCCCGAACCGGGACCGGATGAAGTTCGCGTGCGAATCGCCGCCTGCGGGGTCTGCCACACGGAGCTGGACGAAATCGAAGGGCGAACCGCACCGCCAAAACTGCCCATCGTTCTCGGACACGAGATTGTCGGGCATGTCGACAAGCTGGGACAACGAGCGTCGAAACACAGCGTCGGCGACCGGGTCGGTGTCGGTTGGGTGCACTCATCCAGCGGGGATATCCACGAGAACATCAGCCCCGAGTTCCGCGCAACGGGTCGCGACGCCAACGGCGGCTACGCCCAGTACATGACCGTGCCCGAGAGCTACGCCTACCCTGTTCCCGACGAGTTTACCGACGCACAAGCCGCGCCGCTTTTGTGCGCCGGCGCGATCGGCCATCGAGCGTTGAAACTTACGCAGATTGAAGATGGAGAGCCCTTGGGCCTCACCGGCTTCGGCGCATCGGGCCACCTCACGCTGCAACTGGCACGACATCGTTTTCCGAACTCACCGATCTATGTCTTCGCGCGCGACGAGGCGGTGCGCGCATTTGCCAGTGATCTGGGTGCGGTTTGGACGGGCGACACCGAAGAGCGCGGGCCGGCGCCGCTGCAGGCCATCATCGATACAACCCCCGCCTGGAAACCGGTGGTTGAGGCGCTCGCTAACCTTCGGCCCGGTGGGCGGCTGGTCATCAACGCCATTCGCAAGGAAGACCGGGATAGAGAGGAACTGCTACGGCTGAACTATCACGATCACCTCTGGATGGAGCGGGAAATCAAGAGCGTGGCCAACATCACCCGCTACGACATCGAAGAGTTCTTGCCGCTGGCTGCGGCCGTGCCTTTGAAGCCAAAAGTTGAAGTCTACGCTCTCGAAGACGCCAACCGGGCTCTAGTCGAACTAAAGCGGGGCGGAGCACAGGGCGCCAAGGTCTTGTCGATGACCCAGTGATGCCTCACCCGGCACCCAGCGAATGTCATTTCGAGACCGCGCGCAGTGCCTTGAGCACGGTGCTTAGCATCGAGGGCAATTCCTCGGTTGTGTCGACGCGACAAGCTGGCAAGTCGGTCGGCAGTGGATCGGCCTCGCGACGCTGCTGCTGGTGAGTTGTGGCCACGGCATCGGAGAGCGTCTCACCGCTCGCCCGGCGCTGAGCGATCCGCTCGGCGGCCACTTCGGCGGGACATTCGCACGTCACGAATAGCAGATTGGCGGCGTGTTGACGTGCCAGATCCGCGGCGTGACGCTGTGCTGCGCCGGTGATGAAAGTTCCATCGAGCACGACGGACACTCCAGCGGAGAGGAGCTTGTCCGTTTGCTGAAACATCTCCTGGTAGACGCGACCGCGGTTTTCGGCCGTATAGCGCCCGTCGCCATACGACCGGGGCGATCCGTCCTCGCCGAACAGTTGACGCCGAATGGCATCGGTTTGCAGATGTTCCATTCCGAGTCGTTCGGCAACGGTCCTGGCAACCGTCGTCTTGCCGACGCCCGCGAGCCCGTGGACGACCAGCAAAGACGGGTCGCCCAACTGCCGCGCCGATGCGTCGGCCTGCGCCAGATATCGCAACACTTCCGCAACGTCCCGGTCGTGGGCCTTGCCAGCCTGTTGGCCGGCGCGCAGCAGACTGACCTTCGCGCGCACGCACGCGCGATACGACGCGTAGAACGAGTGCAACTCGCGCGGGGGCCGATCGCCACTGGCTTCCAAGTAGCTCTCCATGATCTTTTCGCCGATCGGCGCCGCGCTCTGATGGGCACACTCCATCTCCAGGAAGCACAACTCGTCCAGTGCATCGAGAATGCGAAACTCTTTGTTGAACTCGATGCAATCGATGACGATCGGCTCGGGCGTGAAATAGATGTGTTCTGGCCGAAGATCACCGTGCCCCTCAGCGATGCGGCCATCGCACACCCGTGCATCGAAAACCTCCGGCCACCCATGCAGGTATTTCAACTGCGCAGTGTGAATCCGTTTGACGGTCGCATCGGCCACATGATCGGGTGCGTCCAGCAGCGTGCGGCGATTGCCGCGGACGTGCTGATCGATCTCACGGCGATGTTTCTCGGGCCCGATCGGAGCGGGGGGCAAACCCGCGTAGAACTTCGCCAACCGGCCGGCGATGCGCCGCGCGTCTTCGTCGGAAACCCGTCCGGTCGAGATTCTCGTCTGAAGCGACTCTTCGTCGGATAGTCTCCGCATCTTGACGACGCAATCGATCTCTTCACCATCGCCACCCAGCGATAGGGCTCCCGACACATTTCTGACAATCGGGACGACGTCGAGGTACACGTCGCCCGCCAGACGGCGGTTCAACCGTACTTCATCCTCACAAGCCTGACGGCGCTGCGCGGCGGTGCTGAAGTCGAGAAAGTCAAACGCGACGGGTTTCTTCAGCTTGTACACAAGCCGCTCGGTCAAGAAGACCCAAGAGATGTGAGTCTCTCGCAGTTCAATTTCAGTCGTTCGATCCGGATAGGCCGAAGGCTGAAGTAGAAAGTCGACGATGGCTTGACTCGTGGCTTCTTGCATGACTGGTGAACCCGTTGACGTACAGAACACACGATCTCGCGGAGCGGTCCCCAACACCCGCTGGCGAACAATGGTGCAAGATACATACCACCGACGTTCGACTTTCGCTGCCACGGCGTTACCGACGCGAATCGAGTCGAGCCCAGTGAAATCCGCGTAAGTCGCGTTTGTGACTCGACTTGGCAAATTGCCTCCGATTTGGTGATCGCCTCAACCTTGGCGGCACACTCGCACGCCCACGCTTCGGCGCCGGGACCATCGGATCTCAGGGCGAGCACCGCTAGGGTGATGTTGCAACGTTTCGAGGCGGGGCAGAGCGTTTTCTCTCGCCTTGGCTGAAACGACGCAGTTCATAAGCGATTGCTTTCGATTCACTTCACCGGGCACTACATTTACGTTTCGCTTTGTGCCTTGTAGGCAGACAGAAAGCGCATTGGGCGGGCCCCCTGCACATTTCACCTGAAAGGATGAGAGTCATGCAACGAGTCGTACATCTAGCATTGGCGGTTTTCGCCCTGACCTGTTTGGTCGGCGGGTTGAATTGGGTTTCCAGTTCTGCCCCGCTCCACGCCCAGCAACCAGCGACTGCCGCCGACTCCGTCGACGCTGAGGGCGCCAGCAACCGCGCTGAACCGCGCGGGCGGCTGCCGGTGTTCTACAGTCGGGTGGTCAGCGGCGATCAGCGCGACGAAATCTACGCCATCCAAGGTCGTTATCGGTCGGAGATCGAAGCGCTCGAACGACAGTTGGACGAACTGCGCGATCGGATGATGGAAGAGATCGAAGGCGTGCTCACCGCCGAGCAGCGCACCCGCGTAGAAGAGCTCCGCGCCGAAGCCCGCGCGCGCCGCGAACAGAAGGCGTCCGAGAGTGAAGCGGACGGAGAAACAGCGGCCAACTAGGTGGCCTCTCTTCGGCTCGAATGGCGAGATCGCTGGCAACCTGAAGGGGCGGGCAACTCCGTCACCGACGGGCGTTGACGCCGGAGTTTGAAACCGATTCCAAGAACTGCGCCCAGGCGCGGCCTTCCGTCGCGCCTGTGGCGCGCAGCTCTGCCGCTAACATCATCCGTTCCGCTTCGCAATTGGCAAGGTCGCTTGTCACGCGAACCTCCGTGAATTGCCGGCCCAGACCGTACGCCAAGTATTGGGAGAGCAGCACGCGCAGGTCGCCGTATTGATAGACGCGCGGCGGCATGTAGAACGTCTCGCCGCGCTGACGCGCGTACCCGATGAGCCAGAGCAGCTCCCGCTGGTCGGCCGCAGCGCGGGGCAAGAGTCGCTCCCAGTCGGTCGCCAGTGGATGTGCGCTGCGGGCCATGGCGGCCGTCGCGCGCTGCTCATCTGCGCTCGAAAACGCATCGACGTTGACCACCTCCACTCCGGGCAGGCCTGCCGGATAGCACACGGCGTGGAATACCGCCAAGGGATAGAGCATTTTTTCGACGGGTGGGACGCGGACCGGCATGTTCAACAGGGGCAGTGGCTGCGCATCGTCGGAATCCTGAGATGCAAGTTCGAGCAGCAGCGCGCGGTTTGCTGCGAAACTCTTGTCGACTTCTCCCCACAGCGCGTGGTAGCGGGAGGCTGTGAGCCGCGCAACCTGATAGTTGTGCGCCGCCATCGCGCATAACAGCACGCTCACCAAACCCGCGACAGGCAATCGGGCCGCCGCCGGCGAGCACGTCCACAGGCTGCTCGCCGTTGCCCCGATAACGACGCACCACGCGAGCTTGGGCAAGTACTGATAGCGCGCAGAGGCGAGCAGGATATCGGTTCCCAAACCAGCGCGGCCGACATTGACCATCGCCAGATAGAGCAGGGCGACGGCGAAAAACACCAGCGTGATTCCCCGCACCGGACCACGCAGTGCAATGACCGCGAGGAGCAGCAGAACCACTGCCACTGCCGCACAAGTTCCCAATGCGGAACTTACCGCTTCTAACGAAGACCACCAGAACATGTTGCCCAGCGCGACCGCCATCTGTGAGGCAGCTCGCGTCACGATCTGCCCGACGTTCAATCCAGACGCCAGGGAAGGGCCCGCGCCGGCAGTTGCGAAAGCCACGCCCAGAGCAAAAACGACAACGACAGCTAGAACGACAGCCGAGCGGGCCAAGAGTTGCTTGTGCGCCTGCGGCGGATTTCGATCGGCAATCCAAGGGACGACCAGCACTACCGGCGCCAGCGCGAGAACGTAGCCCCAAAACAGAGTGGCGATGGCAAGTGCGGTGAGCAAACCGAACCACGCCAGCCGCGGTCGCGGCAAAGCGAGCGCCGGCATGAACCACATAGCGGCCAACAGGCCCGCCACGGCACCGACATAGTGCAGACCGCTCACGTTGACCAACACGTCATCCCATTCACCGCTCGCCACCGTCGCCCACAGTAGCGCCGTCCCGATCGCGCCCCAGCGTGTAAAGCCTGCGCGGTAAAGCAACAGATAGACCAGCACGGCCGTGAGAGCGTGAGCCAGTTCAAGCGCCAGACGAGCCGGCAGCGGATTCAGTCCGAAAAGGCGCCACTCGAGATAGCCAATCAGGCGCCACAGCGGCGAGAAGTGCGATGAAAACGATTGGCCGACGTAGTCCACCAGCGAAGTTTGGCCTGTGTGAACCAGACCGATCTGCAATTGCAGGTAGCGATCGTCAACGGCATAGCCCAACGGCAAGTAGGGCGAGCGCGCGACGAGCCCCACGACAAGCGCCGCGATGTAAAGCCCAACTAAGAATCGCGGTCTGGCACGAGTGACCGGAGCCGACGGGGTCGCGTCGACTTGTCGGGAACGAGAACGTGGCGATTTAGACACAGGTTCATCTGCTTGGCGCGTCGCAGCACCAACGCGGACCGCGCGCTGGTCGTCCCTTGATCCAAACCAGCATGATTGAAGCCGCAAGAGGTTTACAGTGCGACTCTCCGGGCTTCAAGCTCTCAACCACTTGCCCGGTAGAACAAGGCGCAAATGCGATACGCTCCGAAGGCGCACATCGATCGGACCAAACGCGGGTGACAGCGCGTTGCACCCGTCGCGTCCAATGATCAACCGCTCGTGATTGCGGTGGCAGACGGAAACGAACTCGGCGGCCTCTCCGCTCGCGGATTTCAGCGCCGCACCACATAGACGGCGGGGTCGTCGATGATCCACGGAGTCGACATAGTCCGCCCGTCGTAGCGATTGAAGACGTCGAAAAAGACGCCATCGAGTCGCTGCACCCGGAAGTTATACGGATAGTGCGACGCAATGCGGTCGGCCTGTGTCAGATCTTCTACACCAGCCCTGGCATAGTAGTGCACGCGCCCGTCGGGCGTGTGCGAAATGCCGAGCGTCCACCAGCCGGTTTGCGAGAGCGTCGGGCCTCGAAAGTCTCCGTTCTCCCGACCGCGGATGATGAAGTAGATCGAGTCGCCCGTGTCGCCGCCGCCTCGTTGCCGCAGCAGGAAGATCCCCGGCCACGACTCTTCGGCTTCGGTTCCACTGGTGCGGAACAAGCCGCGTCGCTGCGGTGCTTTGGGACGCGAGCCGAACACGGACGTGCGGAAACCGAACGACGTGCCGTTACGGGGCTCCCACTCTTCGGGCGGCGGGACGAACACGCGCACCACGACGTTGGGCGACCAGGACGCGGGATAGCTGCCGCCCCACTGCGAGCGGATGTTCATGATCAGGTCGTCCTGCTCGTTCTTGCCGCTGGGCCGGTTGGGAATGCCGGAGTGGCGCGTGCCGATAAGCAAGGCTCCGACGCTACCCGCGATTCCACCCTCGGGCGTGGTAACCCGCCGGATGATGTCCGGATGACCGCGGAGGCTGCTCTCGTTCCAAAGTTGGTTGGTGGAATATCCCCCGGGGAGCCGCGTGCGGCCGTCTTGCTCTTCGCTGCTCTTGGGATTGCGGTGGATGTACTCCCACTCTGGATCCTCAAAGTCGTCCGTAGCGACCCGGGTTCCCGTGCCTGGGACAACCTGGCCCATGAGCAGGCTGGAATGACAAAGCAGCGCTACCAACAACGACCACAGGCGCAATCGGCCGACCATTCCGCTCCCTCCCTGGACGCTCGCGTCAGAAGCCGTGCAGGCGACGACGAATGACAGTTCGGCTTGCGCACCGAGCGGTTGCGCGTACCCGGAGCTGCCGACTGCGATTGAGACCGCCTAGTTCAACCATCGGACGGGCGCGCTACGAGAGCCAAGGAAAACCGCACGTTGGGCAGGCCGACAGCATCGCTATCAGCCCGAAGGAGGTCAGCGCCCACCTCGGCGCAGGAGTCAATCCGACGCTCTCGGCTGTGCGGTGCACGGACATCGCACTCGGCCCAACTGAGTCGCGTCTGCAAGCACACCCAAGAGAACGGGATCAGCCCAGGCTTTCCGAGCAAAGTGTGATCGCGCATACAGCCGCCCAGAGAGCTGTGGCATAGGCTGACAGGCGACTGCCGCCGCGCTTCGCCGCTCTCCCGCCCATCAGTGGCCGTGCCATGACCGACTTGGCCCCGAATTCTCGACCCGGTCCCGCCGCACCCGGCAAGTTCCGCGGCAGCTCGCGAAAGCGGTTGCTTGTGGCACTTTCCCTCTGTTGCATCGCATGGATTGCTGCGGGTTGGTCCTTCTACATCAATCCCATTACCTGGACCGCGTCACCGGCTGCGACCGCGCAAAACCCCGTTCCGTCCAGCGGTCAGCCATTCCGGCTAACCGACCCGAAGCGATTCGACCCGGTAGTCGTAATCCCGCGGCAGTTTCCACCGATCACGGAGTTCCCCGTTGTTTCAGCCGTCGAAGCCGCCGCGCAGCTCAAACCCGAGGAGCTCGTGATCGGCGTCGTCGTCGCGGGCCAGTCTCGCGCTTATACGCTCAACTCGCTGGGTGGTCCGACGCGTGAGATTCTCAACGATGTGCTGGGCGGCCGCGCGATTGCGGCCACCTGGTGACACCTCTGTCACAACGGCATCGTGTATGCCAGAGAAGTTGATGCCCAGCTGCTCACATTCGCCGTCTCAGGCATGCTCTGGAATCGCAGCCTGGTGATGATCGACAAGGAGACCGGCAGCCTGTGGAGCCACATCCTCGGCCGGGCCATGCAAGGGCCGCTGGAGGGCAACGATCTCGAAGTACTGCCATCGACGATGACCGACTGGCACACGTGGCAGACGCTTCACCCTCAAACCACGGTCGCCTTGCTGACACCCACGGCGAGGGGTTTCGAGCGCCAGATGTATCGGCGCCCCGAGAACTTCGTCGTCGGTCTGCGCCTCGGCGATCGCTCCCGGGCCTGGCCCTACGACCGGTTGTGGCTGGAGGGCCTGGTCAACGACCAGTTGGGCGACGTGCCGCTGGTGGTGTTCTTCGAGCGTAACAACGGGACTGCTCTGGTGTTCGGCCGCCGCCACGGCGAGCAAACTCTGAGCTTCGAGCTCCGCGATGGGCGGATCGTGGACACCACAACCGGTTCTACCTGGGATCCGTACCGCGGCCGAGCGATGGACGGCCCACTCGGCGGTGCACAACTCAAACCATTGCCGGCGATCGTCTCCTTCCGCCAGGCGTGGACGATTTTCCACCCAGATGGCGACGTCTACGGCGAGTAGCTACCGGCAACTGCCCGCTCGTCTCAGGGTGTGCGCCGCAGGTGGGTAAGGACGCAGGACGGTTGTGGCGTCGGGTTGGCGGTTTTTTGTGTGCGATCGCCGCCGGCTGTTCACCTCTGAAGCTCGACCGCCGTTGACAACAACCAGAGCCCCCGGAGGGGCATGAGAAACAGCCTGAGAATGTCGCCGCCAAAGTTTGACTCGCGCGATTGGCCCTGTTTCAATTGAAAGGCTTGTTTGGCGAAATACCGCCAGGATCATTGCACGTCGGGCGGCGCATGCCCGCCAGGAATTCCCAGTCGTTCCCATTCGCGGAGGCTCATTCGATGACGCGTCAGGTCGTTTCGTGGCTTAAGTATTCTCTCTGGGCGCTGGCGGTGGTGACGATGCCACTGGCGGCGCTGGCCGACGATGGTGCCAATCCGGTGGGCACGTGGAAGGCCAAGGTCAAGATGGAAGGCGACGTCGAACTCGAAGCCTTGCTGACCATCGTGGACGAAGACGGGGAACTGGGCGGCACGTTCGAGTTGGTCGATCTCGGCTCGGGCGACATCAAAGAGCTCTCACTCGATGGTGATCAACTCGTCGTCAAGGTGGCCCTGGATTTCGGCGGGCAGGCGCTCGACGCCGAGTTGAGCGGAACGCTGGATGGCGACAGCTACTCCGGACAAGTGACTTACTCGCTGGGTGAGGATGGCGGCGAGCTCGACTTCTCAGCCGAGCGGCAAATGGCCGCCTCTCTGGCCGGAAAATGGCAACTGTCGATCGACGCCACCAGCGTCGGCGGCGAAGTCTATGAACCCGTCATGACCGTCACCGAAGGCGACGACGGATACGCAGGCACTTTCGAGTTCGAAGGTGCTCCGGAAACGGCCGTCGAGAACCTGGAAGTCAACGGCGGCGACGTCAGCTTCAACGTCACAGTGGACTTCGGCGGCGCCGAGTTGGCGATTAACTACAAGGGCGAACTGGAAGGCGACAAACTGGCCGGCTCGCTTGAGTTCGACCTGGCCGGTCAAACCGGCGAACTCGAATGGACCGGCGAACGCTTGATCGAGGTCGACCTGGTCGGCAAGTGGCAACTTGCCATCGACGCCACCAGCGTCGGCGGCGAAGTGTTCGAGCCTGTCGTCGACATCAGCGAGGGTGACGATGGATTGAAGGGCACGCTGACGTTCGACGACGGACAAGAAGCCGAGCTGGAAGAGCTCTCACTCGAAGGCACCGAACTCAAGGCCGTCGCCAAGCTCGACTTCGGCGGCACCGAACTGGTCATCAACCTGGCTGGCGAAGTTAACGGCGACAGCCTGGCGGGAACACTCGAATTCGACTTGGCGGGCCAGACCGGCGAGCTGGAATGGACCGGCGAGCGCGTCGTTGAAGTCATCGTGGCCGGCATGTGGAACCTGTCGATCGACGCGACGAGCGTCGGCGGCGAGATCTACGAGCCGGTGGCGACGATCAGCGAATCGGATGACGGTCTCACGGGATCGATGGCGCTGGCCGACGTCGAGACGGACATCGAAGACATCGAACTGGCGGGCGACGTCCTGACGTTCAAGGTCGCCTTCGACTTCGAGGGCACTGAGATCGTGCTGCTGTACGACGGCGTCGTCGAAGGCGACAAGATCGCCGGCGTCGTGAACTTCGACCTGGCTGGCCAGACGGGCGAGCTGGAGTTCGAGGGCGTGCGCTCCAGCGCTCCGAGCGAGGTTGCTGGCTCGTGGCAGTTGGAGATCGACGCTACTCCCGTGGGCGGCGAAGTCTTTCAACCCGTCCTGGAGCTGACCGGCAGCGGTGACGATCTGGCTGGCAAGTTCCACGCCGACGATGGTCAGGTTGCAGATGTCGAAGACATCGCCGTTGATGGCAACGACCTGAGCTTCAAAGTCTCGCTCGATTTCGGCGGCACGCCGCTGGTGAGCGAGTATCAAGCGACGCTCGACGGCGACTCGATGGCGGGCACACTCGCGTTCGACCTGGCCGGTCAAGCGGGTGAGCTCGAATTCACCGGCAAGCGCCAAGGTTCGATCGTCGGCGCTTGGGACCTGGAGATCGACGCGACCGGCATCGGCGGCGCCGTGTACTATCCCGTCGCTGAGATCGCATCGGGCGACGACGGATTGACCGGCTCCTTCCACGCCGACGACGGCCAGGTCGTCGACATCACCGACGTCGAAGTTGAGGGCGATACGATCACGTTCAAGGTGGCGCTGGACTTCGGCGGCACCGAACTGACGTCGACGTACACACTGACGCTGAGCGGCGACGAAGTGGAAGGTACGATCGAGTTCGATCTCGGCGGCGAGGCCGGTGAGCTCGAAGTGAAAGGCAAGCGGAAGACCGACGCGTCTTAGGCTCCGCAGCCAAACGATTGACAACGTCAGGCGACCCTTGCGTGCACGCGCACGCAAGGGTCGCTTTCACTTCAAGCGGACAGTCGGCGCTGCAGTGACAGGCAAGCACACAACTTAGACGTCCTCAGCTTGACTGGCCGCCATGACGCGGGGTGCAAGCTGAGGTGCCGGCGCGTCGAGCAATTCCTCGGCGGGCTGCCCGTCGGTCTGCTGAACGACTTCGGGTTCGATGACGCGCATCGAGCGCCACTTGCCGCCCATGAACCGCGCGAAGTATGTCACGCCCAACGTGCACGCCCAGCAGGTTAGTAGCGTCCAGGCGCCGTAGACATTCATGCTGAACATCTCGGTCGCAATCCACATGGCACACACCGCTGTCGATGAAGTGACAAGCGTCACCCGCATCACAAACTGGGTGTCGCCGGCCCCTTTGATCGCGCTGCTGAAGCTGAAGTTCGTGGCGTCGAAGAAGCAATAGACGGCCACGAATCGTAGCAACACGATCGCCAGCGCGCTAACCTCTTCGAACTGCTCAGGCTCTGCATATTGCCGGTGCAGCCAGAGCAAGAACTCCGGAGCGAAAACGAACAGCGAAGCCAACACGGCCAGGTACGACACGATCAGCGCGTAGCCACTCCACGTCGCGCGGGCAGCAAGATCAGGCCGATCTTCGCCCAGTCGCTGCCCGACCAAAGTGGTGATGGCCTGTCCCATGCCGAACATGGGAAACAGCGCCAACGTTTCCAGACTGAACGCCAGGTTGCTGGCCGCCAATTCGAGCTCTCCCAACCGTCCCAGCAGCATGATCAACACGGTGATGCCGCTGCACTCGACCAGGAACTGCACGCCGCTGGGCGATCCGAACCACAGCAAGCGGCGCATCAACGCGCCGTCCCAGCGAATGCCCGACCACGTCCCGTAGCGAACGCGATGCTCGGCCTTGAGAATCAAGGCCACGTAGACGACGACCTTCAGCCACTGCGCGGCGGTCGTCCCCCAGGCGGCACCGGCGATGCCCATCTCTGGAAACCCCCAGCGTCCGAAGATCCAGGCATAGTCCAACAGCGCATTGAGGACCGCGGCCACGATGTTGACCCACATCACGGTCCACACATCGCCGCGACCGATGAAGAATGAAGACGTGGCTGCCGCAATGACCAGCGCGCCCTGCCCGTAGCACAATCCTTCGTAGTAGGCCACCTCGCCGCGCTGAACTTCCGGCGCGTGACCGATGAACTCGAACAGCGGTTGCGCCAGGGGCAACGTCAGCAACAAGACGGGGATGGAGAACAATCCCACCCACACGCCCTGCCACATCGCCACGCCGATGCGATCGAAGCGTTTCGCACCGTAGTACTGTGAAACGAATGTGTTGGTGTAGAACGCAACGCCCAGGAAAAAACACACTGTGACAAAGCTGACCATGGCCGCCGGCAACGATGCGGCCAGTTCCGAATTGCTATGCCACAGCAGAAACATCCGATCGACGAAGTGCATCACCGTCCACGATGATGCAGAGATCATCAGCGGCAGCGCAATCCAGAACACCTCCCGCACGCCGCAGGGCCGTATCCAAAGATGGTGCATCCGTTGCCACATGAGACGATTCCTTGATGATCCGTGACACGCGCGAGCCTTTTGCCATGTCGAGTGACACTGAACTCTGGGCAATTGCCCCTGGCGCGATTTGCGTGCGGATAGAGTACACTCGCCAAGCGAAGCCCACATCGAATTCAATCTCTGGCCGCCGGACGGGCCCGCCCTGTCGCCCCCCGAGCAAGAGGGGGCCAGACCGCCGAGAGATCGATTCCATCACTAGACCCGGCACCGGTCTGAAGGTTCACCCAAACCCGATTGGCTCAAACTGAACCGCCAAAACGTCAACTCGTATTCACCGGCCCCATCGACGTGGGAAGTGCTTCCACGGCCCCGCTCTGAACGGAAGCATTCACGGCGCAAGTAACGAATTGCCATGCGAATCGTCCTCTGCTATCCCGCCGAGCCCCAACACATCGCCCGCATAGCGGATGTCGCCCCCGATGCCGAAATCGTCGATGCGGGGCAGGAGCACGTTGCTGAGGAACTATTCGACGCCGACGTCTTCTGCGGACATGCCAAGGTACCCGTGCCGTGGGACGACATTGTCGCCCGCGGGCGGCTGTGCTGGATTCATTCGACCGCAGCCGGACTCGATCATTGTCTGGTGCCCAGCGTCGTCAATTCAGAGGTCCACGTCTCCAGCTCTTCGGGTGGCCTGGCCGATCAAGTGGCCGAACAAACCCTGGCGCTGCTACTGGGACTCTGCCGGGGCCTGCCACGATTCTTCCGAGCGCAGCAGCGCCGCGAATTCGTCAGACTGCCGACCCGTGACTTGCACCGGGCGACCGTCGGCATCCTCGGTCTTGGCGGCAACGGGCGGAAGTTGGCGCAGGTGCTGCATCCCTTCGATGTTCGCATTCTGGCGACCGATTACTTCCCGTTTGATTGCCCCGGCGAAGTCGACGCGCTCTTGCCACCGGAACAAACCGAAGAAGTGCTGGCACAAGTCGATATCCTGATCCTTGCAGCGCCACTCACCGAGCAAACTCGCGGCATGATCGACGCGCGCCGCCTAGCGGCCATGCCTCCCGGCGGCCTGTTGATCAACGTGGCGCGCGGACCGATGGTCGTCGAAAATGCGCTGGTCGATGCCCTGGAGAGTGGGCATCTCGCAGGTGCCGGGGTCGATGTCACGGAAGCCGAGCCACTGCCGGCCGACAGTCGCTTGTGGGATCAACCCGAGGTGATCATCACGCCACACGTCGGCGGTCAGAGCGCGCGACGGATCGACGATTCGACCGACTTGTTCTGCGACAACCTGCACCGCTGGCTGGCGGAACGTCCACTGTTGAATCACGTCGACAAGCAACTCGGTTTTCCGGCGCGGCGCCCTGGAGACTGGCAGCACACACACGGGCGCTGGCTCATCCCTGCCAGTGACGCGAAGTAACTGTTGCCGGCCTCCGAGCGCCACGTGATGGCCGTGATTCCGTGCGAGCTCCGCTTTTCGCTGGACGCTTTCGCCAATTCGCACCTAGAATCTGCCAATAGCACGACCGCGACGGATCAGTGACTCCCGAGGCGAGGCAGTTACGCGTGTTCTCGACAACTATCACACTGGGCAAGCCGACCGTGGCGTTCGATGGCGAGCACGGCGTGCGCGCTCCTCATGAATTGATGCAGCAGTATCTGACGCTGCTCAACGAACAACGCCTAAGCTGGACCGAGCATCACCGCATGCAGCAGTTGTTGGGTGCGGGAGGTCAGGGTGCCGTTTATCTCTCCGAGCGTCGTGGCGCCGACGGCTTTACGTTGCCCGTCGCGCTGAAGGTCTTTTCTCCCGAGCGGTACGCGACTGCCGCGCTGTACGACGAGGCGATGCAGCGCATCGCGCACACCTCGGCGCTCGTCGCGCAGATTCAGCAAGACAATCTGCTCGACGTGCACAACTTCATCGATCGCAATCGCATCCGCTTGATGGAGATGGAGTGGGTCGACGGATTCGACCTAGCCAAGCTGCTCGAGCTCGACATGCTCGCGCATATGCAGACCCGGGTGAGCACGCGGCGTTGGAACCACATCAACAACGTGATCGTCACGGCCGGGCCGCAGCAAGCGCGGGTCAAGCCCGGCGTGGCTATTGCCGTTATTCGCGATTGTCTGGCGGCGCTCGATGCTTTGCACAAGGCGGGAATCGTGCACGGCGACATCAAGCCCTCGAACATCATGATCAAGAAGGCAGGCAACGCGAAAATCATCGACATCGGCTCGGCGCTGGAGTGGGAATCCGAGCCGCCGCGCCGCGTCTGCACGCCCTACTATGCCGCTCCCGAGGTACTCGATGCCGAGGAGTGTACTCCCCGCTCCGATCTGGCCAGCCTAGGATACACGCTCATCGAGATGCTCTCCGGCACGTTGCCCTTTGCCGGCGTCAAAGACTTGCCGACGCTGCTGGAGGCCAAGCGCCGCTTGGCGCACCGCCTGCACGAAATCCTGCCGGCAGACGTGGTGCGCAACGAGTTGCTGTTGAACTTCTGCCGCACACTAGTGGCTGCCGACCCCAATCGCCGCTTCCCCAGCGCCGAAGCCGCCGACTTGATAAAAGAGGGCGCCTCGGGCTTTCAACGACAGCTGATCAAGAGCGACCTGGCCAGCGAGTACGACAGCGAAATCCGCCTTTGGCTCAGCGCGATCGACTAGCAGCCGCCACCTTCTCAAAGCCCCAACGACATGACGCGCTTTGCGTTCCCGTGCTGCTTCGTACTGCATTGCGTTGTCTACTCGCCCGGCGTGTCTGCTCAGGCACCTGTCCCGTTCTATCCCGACAAAACGCGCCTGCTCTTCTACCTCGACGAAGCCGGCGACGAACAAGCCATCACCACACCCCGGCTATGGCTCGTCCGGCGCGACCACATACTGGCGTCGATGCAACAGGTGATGGGCCACCTACCGGGCGATGAACGCCGCGCGCCGCTGGAGGTTGTGATCCACGACACAACTGCCGGCGAGGCATTCACGCGACATTCCCTGTCGTACGCCGCTGAGCCCGGCGACCGCGTGCCAGCCTACCTGCTGATTCCCAACGAACTGTCAGCGCCTGCCGCGGCGGTGCTCTGTCTACATCAAACAACGCGGATCGGGAAAGACGAGCCCGCCGGACTGGGTGGTCTGCCCAATCTGCACTACGCAGCGGAACTCGCCCGTCGCGGCTTCGTGACCATGTGCGTCGACTACCCCAATTTCGGCACGTACGAATTCGATCCCTACGCACACGGCTATGCCAGCGCGACCATGAAGGGGATCTGGAATCACATGCGGGCGGTCGACGTGCTTTGCGAGCGAACGGAGGTCGACGCCGAGAGGATCGGCGTGATCGGCCATTCGCTGGGCGGACACAACAGCCTCTTCGTCGCCGCCTTTGACGAGCGAATTCGCTGTATCGCCACTAGTTGCGGCTTCAACAGTTTCGCCCACTACTACAAGGGTGACCTGACTGGATGGAGCCACGATGGATACATGCCGCGTATACGGCAGCAGTACGATCGCGATCCAGCCAAGATGCCTTTCGACTTCACCGAAGTGTTGGCGGCGCTGGCCCCGCGGCCTGTGTTCATCAACGCGCCGCTGGGCGATGGCAACTTCGCCGTCGAAGGCGTGCGCGTGTGCGTCCGCGCTGCGGCTCCCGTGTACGCGCTACACCATGCGAAAGAGCGACTGCGCGCCGTGTACCCCGACGTTGGCCACGACTTTCCACCGAACGTTCGGGAGGAATCATATCGTTGGTTCGAGCGCTGGCTCGGCGAGCCGTGAGCTAGCCATTGCCAGGAATGAACACTAACTGCGAATGGCGGGCGTCCCCTCAGGACTCGCCTTTGATGTACGTCCAGTCGAAGCGATCGACGAACGTCTTGCGGAAGTAGTTGTCCGGCTGGCTAATGGCCTGGTGCATCTTGCGCACCGCGTTGCGAAAGTCGATGTCCAAGGCCCAGGCATCCACTTTGAGCATCCCGCGGGCTTCGACGAACAGCCGGTCGCCGAGCTTTTCGAAGCCACCGTTCTTCACGTAGGCGCCGTGCGCCAGACCGTTACGAAAGGAATCCCACAGCCAGCGCCAATAGTAGTCGACTCCCGGAGGGGGGGACTGCGGTCGGTCGCGCCAGGCGGCATCCATGAACGAGCTGACGAATGCTTGAAACGCCTGAGAGTTGGTAGCCACTGGTGATGTAAGCAAATGGCCCAGTGCCTCCATCGCGCACATCAGCGCGTTGCCCCACAAGAGCAGCGTGGGGTAGGGCGAGTCATTCGTGTCGAGCATCACGCCCAGTGGACCCAGCACCACCAGTTCGAACCGTTTCTCGAAATACTCGACTTTGCCGTCGTCGGTGAGCTTGGTGAGCCGCGGGCGGTCGTAGTCGACAAACAGGCTGAAGTCCTGTCCGTCGATGGTGGCCCGAATGCCATGATCTTCCGGCTGGTCGCGCATCTTCCGACTCGCACATGAGACACCGCTCGCGACGACTGCCCGACGCACGCCTGCCGCGCCACGTGGACTACGCCGCGGCGTCGCCTTCCTGCCGGCTCAACTCGCGGACCATGGCTTCCCACTGGAACGGATAGCGTCCCTCCTGCGTCAGCACCATCCGCGATTGCTGAGCGACCTCGGCCGGCACTTCGTGGAGTTCGCAGCCGGTGGCCAGCGCGCGGAGGTTAATATCGCACGTTCGTTCCAAGTCGAACATGTCGATCAGCGCCTGTTCCACCGTCGCGGCCGCGGTCAACAACCCGTGATTGGCCAGAATCAACGCCCGCTTGTCCCCCAGCGCCTCGACGATCGCGCTGGCCTGATCACCGTCGATCACGATGCCCGTGTAACTATCGTATACGGCGTGATCTTCGGCGAAGGAACAGGCGGTCTGGTCGAGCATCAGCAGCGGCCGCTTCAGCGCGCTATAGGCCGTGCCTGCTGGCGGATGCGTGTGCACCGCGCAGTTGACGTCGGGTCGGGCGCGGTGGATGGCCGAGTGAATACAGAAGCCGGCGAAGTTGATCATCGGCCAGCCGTCGATGATCTCACCGTC
>CALKYM010000134.1 GCA_938003525.1 uncultured Planctomycetales bacterium
GACGATCAGATCGCCGATGGCGATTACGCCGTGATCCGCAAGCAAGACTCGGCCCACGATGGTGAGATCGTCGTCGCCCTGACCGACGAGAACGAGGCAACGCTCAAACGTTGGCATCCCGAGGATGGCCGCATCCGACTTCAGCCGGCCAACGCCGGCATGAAACCGATTTACGTCGACAAGGCACGCGTGCTGGGAGTTCTGGTCGGCGTCGTGCGGCGCGTCGAATAGAGCGCGGATCGAGCCAAAAACGGCGGCGGTCACTCGTTCAAGACGTTGCCGGCCGCGTGGCCAGTTCCCGTAGCTTCTCCCGGGCCCGGCTGAGAATGGGCCCGATGCTGTTGACCGAGAGGCCCATGATGTCGCTCACCTCGTCGTAGGTCTTGCCCTCGAGGTGGTAAAGCCGCACGACTTCCGCATCGCGCTCATCGAGCGTGGCCATCAGCCGCTCCACCTCTTCGCGGTCTTCCAGCGGCTGCTCGGGCGACGCAGCGTCGGCCGGCCCATCGGCGACCAGTTCGGTCAGGCGTGCGGCGTTTTTCGTTCGCAACAGTTCCTTGACGGCGACCCGCCGCGCGATCACGGTCAAATAGGTCGCCAGGCTGCTCTGCCCTCGAAAATGACGCAGTGCGGCGAAATCGTCGCGGACCAGCGCCAGCAAGATATCGGCGCAAAGATCATCGCGTTCGGCCTCACTCAGTCGTATCGAGCGGCTCTCAGCGGTGTGCTGCACGACGTGAACGAACAGGCCCAGGAAGCGATCAACAAAGTCCTTCCACGCCCCCTCCTGGCGGCCCAGGCAACGCTGCAGCAATCGACGGTCGATCTCGGAAAGAGCCAAAGTCGCTCGTACCTTCAAGAGACGGTCCGGCGCGGAAAGGAGCGGCCGATCCGTGGCACGGACACCCAAGTCCGCGCGAATAGAGCCTCACGGCGAGGTGTCCGCAGAACAATTCGATTCTACGGACAGCGAAAAAACGGGGCAATACAAGGCTCGCCGACTGCCGCCGGCGTCGTCTTGACACCCCTGGGGGTGCTCCATAAGATGCCGCAGAATTGGCTGTGTCGGACGGCCAAGTATTGATGAGATAAGCAGTTCGGATCGATTTTCTGCGTCTGCCCCGGCGCCGCCATCGTGCTGTGGGCCCGCCCGAATATGGACAGTCGTGAATGTTGTGATGGCTGTGATGGCGACGTGCTTGCGCCGCGAAGCAGACGATTAGATCTCTGAGGAGTTATGCAGCGATGACCCATGTGGTTTGTCAGCCTTGCGATAATTGCAAATACACCGACTGCGTCGTGGTTTGCCCGGTCGAGTGTTTCTACGAAGGTGAGACGATGCTCTACATCCATCCGGATGAGTGCATCGACTGCGAAGCGTGCGTTCCTGAATGCCCCGTCGAGGCCATCTTCCACGAGGACAACGTGCCCGAAGAGTGGACCGAGTACACTCAACTGAACGCGGAGAAGTGCGAGGAGTGTGAGGTCATCACGGAAAAGAAGGAACCGCTGGCCGAGCAATGAACCGCTAAAGCGGCGCTCGACACGCCGCTCCGCAACGAGCATTCAACAGGCGGTCGCCTACGCTTCGGCTGGGCATCCGCCTTTTTTTGTGCATAAGGGCGATCGAGCCCGCTCACACCCTCGAGTGCAACACGCGCCGAGCGTCATGCCGGCTGATGAAGAGCGTCGCCCAGAGCGGCGAGTCATTGCAGGTCGACCGACCAGTAGGCGTCGTTGAGAAACGCCTTCCAACTCTCGTATTTTGGATTGCCTAGCTTGATCGACAGCATCGGGCTGCGTTTCGGTTTGACCGCCGGCTTGATCAGCTTCATGCGGGCTTCCTGCGGCGTGCGGCCACCTTTGCGGACATTGCACCGCACGCAACTGCACACCACGTTTTCCCACGACGTCGCGCCGCCGCGGCTGCGCGGCATGATGTGATCCAGGCTCAGTTCGCTGGTGGGGAACCGGCGACCGCAATACTGACAGCGATTGCTGTCGCGGGCAAAGATATTGCGACGGTTGAAGCGGACCTGCTGTTTCGGCAGCCGGTCGTAGGACAGGAGACGGATGATCCGCGGTACCTGGATTTCGAAGTTCACGGCACGGACCCAGTCCTCGTCGACTTCGCGCTGGTTGAAGCTGGCTCGCAACTCGCTGACTTCGCGCCAGGAGTCGAAGTTGTAGTTGGCGTACTGGCCGTCTTCGACGTGCACGACCTCCGCCAGGTCGCGAAACAAAAGCGCGAACGCGCGACGGACATTGACGACGTGCACCGCCATGTAGAGGCGGTTGAGTACGAGCACGCTGGCAGCAAGAGGATGGGCGGCAGTGGCCGTCGTCATGTAGCTTGCTCCGAGACCTTCGAACCCGCTGGCTCCCTTCTCACCCGAATCGCACCCGCTGCTGCACAAGACATGCCCGGGCGGCTCTGCATCGATGCTTTCCATTCTAGCCAGGCAACTCGCGCGCGGCCAGCAAGCCTGGCTCGCGGCTTACATCGTGTGCTGCCAGCATCGCACGCCGCATGCTCGGCACCATGTCGGCTTGCGATGCCGCGCGGGAGCACATTAGGATAGCCTTAGTCGTGCATCATGGTTTGAAATCGCAAGGACGCCACACGTTTGCCAAATGGCGGGAGGGTTCAGTCAATGCTTCGATACTGTTGTGACATGTGCAGCCGCGAGATTGATCCGGTTGCGGATGTCCGTTATGTCGTGTCCATCGATGTCACACCGGCTCTTGACGCCGCAGATACCAACGAAACGGAGGATGATCGCGACCATCTGCAAGAGATCAATGAACTGCTCCAGCGAATTGAAGCTGCCGAAGATCAAGGAGAACTTTCCGCAGCACCGCAGCAACTGCGGTACGACCTCTGTGCAGACTGCCACCGCCGTTTCGTCAAGAATCCCTTAGGTAAGGATCTCGCCTCGCAGCTCAACTTCAGCGAGAATTAGTGCTCCGTCAACACATGACTTTCGAGTAGGAGCTGTTTGCCGGAGCACTAGGTTGTGTTTTGCGCCAAAGCACTTGCGTCTTTGGCGAACGTTCCGCGTCGGTGCGAATGAATCGGGCTGACGCTCCACGAGTGCCGCGGCCCTCGAACGACCTGGGTTGACGCTTCACCCATGACGACGCTCCATAGCGCCGCCGGGTTCGCTCATGCCACTGCGTCGCCGTCGCCGTCCGTTGCCGTGGATCGTGGTGGCGATTGCACTGCTCGCGGCGGTGATGCGGCTGTGGTCGGGCGCGGCCAATCAACCTCCGGCTGAAACACTCGCGGCGGAGGAATACCGTGTCGTCCGCGTCGTCGACGGCGACACGTTGTTGCTGGAAGATGATGTCCGCGTGCGGCTGATCGGCGTCGACACCCCGGAGACGGTCGCCCCCGATCGGCCGGTGGAACCGTGGGGGCCCGAAGCGACGGAGTTCACTGGACAGTTCGTATCGGGTGGCCGCGTGCGACTCGAATTCGACCGCGAACGCGTCGACCGCTTCGATCGTTTCCTGGCCTACGTCTGGGTCGGCGATCGCATGCTCAACGAAGAGCTGCTCCGCGCCGGGCTGGCCACCGCACCCAAGCACTACCGCTACGGCGATGCCATGCGCCGCCGCTTTCAGAAGGCCGAAGACGAAGCGCGGCGGGCAAGAATCGGCATCTGGTCGGAGTAGCCCGGAAGTCGCTCGCTGGATGAGTCGAGGGCGGATCGTCGGTTCAGCTTGTCTAGCGGTTGGTTGCCGCAGCGCGTTGGCGCCTGCTAGAATCGCTCGTTTCGCGGGCTTTGAACGACGCGTTCTTGTGGGAGATGAGCACTTTGGCAGCCAGCGCAACGACGAAGATTGCCGTCATTGGCGGTGACGGCACAGGACCCGAGGTGACGGCCGAGGCGCTCAAGGTGCTGGGGGCCGTAGCGGCCATCGAGGGCTTCAGCTACGAGACGCAGGACATCGACTACGGCAGCGAGCGCTATCTGCGCACTGGCGACATACTGCCGGAGGGCGCCGTCGATGAGTTGCGGCAGTTCGACGCCATCTTCTTGGGCGCGGTGGGTCATCCCGACGTGCAGCCGGGCATCATCGAAAAGGGCCTGCTGCTACAGCTCCGCTTTCAGCTCGATCAGTACATCAACCTGCGGCCCGTGCAGCTATTCCCGGGCGTCGAGACGCCGCTGCGCGACAAGGGGCCCGAAGATGTCGACTTCGTGGTGGTTCGCGAGAACACCGAGGACCTGTACGCGGGCATCGGCGGCTTCCTGAAGAAGAACACGCCGGACGAAGTGGCCACCCAGACGGCCATCTACAGTCGCAAAGGCGTCGATCGCTGCCTGCGGTGGGCCTTTGAATTCACCCGTCGCCGCAATCGCAAAAAGCAACTCACATTAGTAGCCAAGACCAACGTGTTGACCTACGGGCACGACCTGTGGGATCGCGCATTTCAGGAAATGTCGGCCGAGTATCCCGACGTGACGGCCGACTACAACCACGTCGACGCCTGCTGCATGTGGATGGTGAAGAATCCCGAGTACTACGACGTGATTGTCACGACCAACATGTTCGGTGACATCATCACGGACCTGGGCGCGATGATTCAGGGCGGCATGGGCGTGGCCGCCGGCGGCAACATCAATCCCGATCCGGGCGGCACGAGCATGTTCGAGCCTATGGGCGGCAGCGCTCCGAAGTACACCGGCCAGAACGTGATCAACCCCATCGCCGCCATCAACGCCATGGCCATGCTCTTGGAACAGACCGGACACGAAGCCGCCGGGCAGCGGATCACCAAGGCCGTAATGTCGGTCACCGGTACCAAGATGAAGAGCCAGGCCGCAGGCCGCATGGGACATTCCACCACCGAGATCGGCGATCTGGTATGCGAAGCGCTCGACCAGTAGGCAGTTGACCGGGTGCTCTGACAATCACGCGCTCGAATGGTTTGTCCGGCGAGATCGCGCGCACCAACTCTTAACTGGTTGCTGCTGTGGTTTGAATCGCGCAGTGTGCAGCGATAATCCGCGCACCAAGCGGGCAGCAGTGGCATTCGGAAGTCGGGGAATCATGCCGTGCTAGACCTGCTGCTGGAGCGCAGCACGCTGATCGACGGGACCGGCGATCCGCGGCGGCAAGCGGACATCGGCGTGCGCGACGGTCGAGTCGCGCGGATTGGTGATCTCGCCGGTGCAGAAGCGGCGCGGCGGATTGATTGTCAGGGGCTCGTCGTCGCGCCGGGGTTCGTCGACGTTCACAATCACGACGAAGGCTGGCTGCTGCGCAGCGCCAACCTCGCGCCGAAGACTCGGCAAGGTATCACCAGCGAAGTCCTGATGAGCGACGGCATCTCGTATGCGCCGCTCGTGGCAGAGACCGTCGCCGACTGGTTCGTCTATTTGCGACCGCTCGACGCCTTGCGACTCCCGGATTACCGGGGCTGGGAGACGCTCGAAGAGTTTCTGGCGCTGCTCCACCGACGCACGGCGCAAAACGTGCTCTCGCTCGTTCCCTTCGCCAACCTTCGCGTGCTCGCACTGGGTTGGCGGCGACATCCGGCCGACGACACGCAGTTGCTGCACATGCAAAACCTGCTGCGCGCGAGTATGGATGCCGGCGCGGCCGGACTTTCCACCGGGCTCGACTACATCGCGCAGTGCTTCAGCACGACTGACGAGATCGCGGAAGTGTGCCGGGCGCTCAAGCCATTCGATGGGTTGTACGTGACGCACGTGCGCTACAAGCGGGGCGTGCTGCGCGGATTGGAGGAGGCGGTCGAAATCGCCCGCCGCGCCGAAGTCCGCCTGCATGTATCGCATCTGAAGGGCGCCTCCGCCGCAGAGACCGAGCAGGTGCTGGAGTTCATCGACCGGGTGGCGATTCCTCAGGTCGATTTCTCGTTCGACGTCTATCCCTATGGGCCAGGCTCGTCACTGCTGGCGATGCACTTGCCCTATGAAGTTTGGGAAGACGGTCCGCTGGGCGCGCTGAGAAAGCTGTGCAGGCCGGACGTGCAGCGTCGTTTTGCAGAGCGGCTGTCATCCATGTCGCTCGATTGTGTGCGGATTGCCCGGACGGCGACGCGCGAGAACGCCCCTTGGCGCGGAAAGACGGTTCGCGAGTTCGTCGAGGCGCGAGGCGCCACGCCCGCGCAGGCTCTAACGGAGTTGCTCATCGAGGAGCAAATGGCCGTCACGTTCATTCACGACGTCGGGCCCGACCATCTCGTCGAGCCGTTGCTCGCGCACCCGAAGTATGTGTTCGGCAGCGATGGCATCTGGTTTCCCGACGGCGTGGTGCATCCGCGCGTTTGCGGGTCGGCTCCGCGCATGCTCGGTCCGCTGGTGCGCGACCGCGAGCTCTTCAGCTTGGAAGACGCCGTGCGGCGGTTGTCGCAGGCTCCCGCCGAGCGTTTCGGGATGGTGAATCGCGGCACGGTGCGCGAAGGAGCGTGGGCCGATATAGTTGTGTTCAATCCCGAAACGGTCGCCGATCGCGCGACCTACGAGTCGCCTCTGGAACCGCCTGTCGGCATCGAGCACGTGTTCGTTGCGGGGACGAGCGTGATCGACGCTGGTGAGACTGTCGCAGAATTCAGCGAGTCGCCGCCTGGACGCGTCATACGATTCCGTCGTGAATAACGGATGACGGCCGCGTCGTGCGTCACTTGTTGTGCGGTCTTGCTACGCGCTCTATGCTCGGCTGCCGCGTCAATCGACAGCCGGATTCAAGGAATTCCACAACAAACAGCGAGTATTCAGAGATGCAGGGCACGATTTTCGATCTCACCGACCGGGTGGCACTGGTTACTGGGGGCAGCAAAGGTCTCGGCAAGGCGATGGCCAAGATTCTCGCTCGGGCCGGAGCCGACATCGTTATTTCCAGCCGCAGCGAGCAGCAGCTACAGGGCGCGCTTGCGGAGATCAAGAAAGAAGGCGATGTCCGCGGAAGCTACGTGGTGGCCGACATGACCAACCGCGACGACGTGAAGCGTCTGGCCGAAAAGTCTTTGGCCGCGATGGGCCGGGTCGACATCTTGATCAACAACGCTGGCGGCAACGAGCCACAGATGATCGATGAAGTGACCGACGAAGCCTGGGATCGCGTGGTCGAATTGAATATGACCAGTTGCATGGCGCTGACCAGGGAGTTGGTGCCGCAGATGAAGGAGCGCAAGTGGGGCCGCGTGATTCACATTTCGTCGATCATGGGGTTGGCCTCGAAAGAGGCCCGCAACGCGTATTCGGCCACCAAGGCCGCGCTGATGGGTATGGCTCGGGCGTCGGCTTTGGAACTGGGGCCCTACAACGTCACCGTCAACTGTATCGCTCCGGGACCGTTCTTGACGGATTTGCCTGGTAGCCTGCTCAGCGATGAGCAGAAGGCGGAATTCGCCGAGCGGACCGCCTTGCTGCGGTGGGGCGAACCCGATGAGTTGGCCGGTCCGGCATTGCTGCTGGCCAGCGACGCCGGCAGCTACATCACCGGCGAGACGATCGTCGTCGACGGCGGCACGCTCTGCCGGACGTTTTAGAGAGCATTCTCGCGGTTGGCTGGGCAAGCCAGCCCTATGTCGTTCAATCGCAATGTTTGTGGTCGTCGGAACCAGACCTGCTCTATCTGTTGCAGCCGAACAATTGCTGCTACTCAGAAAGCTCGTCGCCCTGTTGAACAACTTTGCACTTCGTCACGTCAAAAGATGTCGCGCCCGGAGTCCCGTCGGATTTGACGTGGAATTCCAGCGGCGTCGACGACACCGGCACTGTGCACTCGTAGATCGTGTACCCGCCCTCGGTCTCAGGAGTGTACCGGAACGTGAGGCGGTTTTTCGTTCTGTGCAGCGTTTCGAGCGTGATCGAACCCAAAGGAAGCCAGAACCTTTGTCGCTGCGGGGGCGCCGCACGCGTGTCGAGAAAGATAACCTGTTTGGCCTTGTCGAAATGAAAGGCGCTGGCGGCATCCGATGAGCTGACTGCAGGGTTGTTTGCACCGTGCGGACTGCAGCCCGCCAAACACAGAAGCCAGGTGATCAGGATGGGGCGGCCCATCAGCCTCTCGACGGTTGCGACCATTCAACTGTGCATGCGGGGCGGATCATCGTTGGTGGCGAGGATCTCGGCTTCGGCGGCCGACAGTTCTTCCAGCCGGGAGCGTACTGTTTGCGGGTCGGCGAACTCGCAAGCCAGTTGCACGTACACGCTGTGATGCCGGGCTTCGGATTCGAAGAGCGAGCCATAGAACTCGGCCAGCTCCCGGTCAGCGAGGCGATCGCGCAACAGGCCGAAGCGCTCGCAGGAGCGGGCCTCGATAAGTCCGGCAACTAACAATCGGTCGACCGCCCGCTCGGGCTCGTCGCGGCGCACGAGCTCGTGCAGACGACGCCCGTAACTGCTGGGACTCAGGCGGCGAAAGCGAATGTTACGGCGCTCGAGCAAGTCCAGCACCAACTCGAAGTGCTCGAGCTCTTCGGTGACGATGGGACTGAGCTTGCGCACCACGTCGGTGTGTTCGACGTAGGCGAAGATCAGTCCCAAGGCCGTACTGGCCGCCTTCTTCTCGCAGTGCGCGTGATCGATGAGCAATTCGTCCAGCGCAGCTTCGGCCTTCGGCAGCCATGTGGCCGAGGTGGGCGAATTCAGACTCAGCACTTCACTGCCCTGCCCCAGCGGCTGCAGCTTTGACGGCCTGCCCGCCCGTTAGCTGGCGCTCGAGCCAGTCGGCGGCGACCGCGATTTCCTCGTTGATCGTCGGCCAGGGATGTCCGCCGCCCGGCTTGACGATCAATTCCACGGCCACGCCGGCCGTTTCCAGCGCATCGCGGAAAACCTCTGATTGCTGCATCGGCACGACCAAGTCGGCATCGCCATGCACGAGCAGGAAAGGTGGCGCCTGACTTGTAACGAGTTTGGCGGGAGAAATCGACCGCACGGCTTCCGCAATCTCGTCGGA
>CALKYM010000135.1 GCA_938003525.1 uncultured Planctomycetales bacterium
AAATCCTGAGCGAAGGTGTAGAAGAACCAGTCGAGATCGCCGGCTCCACCCGTCAGCGTGTCGACAGCGCCGTCGTCGATAACCGTCGCGCCAGGCGTGAGTGTATACGGATCGTTGAGCCCGCCGCCGGTGAGAATGTTCGCCACCCGCGTGGCGTACGGCTTGGGGCTGATCCATTCCTGATGAATGCGCAGGAAACCTTGCGAGAGATTGCTGAACGTGAACTGATCGCCGAGTAGCAGATCTTCGCCCGCTTCACCGAACAGTTGGTCGGCGCCGAAGTGCCCGAAGAGCACGTCATTGCCGATGCCGCCAAAGAGCGTGTCGTCGGCATCGGTGAAGCCGTCGCCCCCCAGCAGCAAGTCGTGTCCTTCATCGCCAAAGATCAAATCGCCGGCTGTGCCGCCCACCATGATATCGTTGCCGGCACCGCCATGGATTTCGATGGGTACGCCCAACAAAAACTCGGCCGCCAGCACGTCGTCAAAACCATAACCGTGAACGATCACCTTGCCGGTCACGGCCGCGCCCACGTTGTCGAAGCGATTGACGAGGGCCAATCCTTCGAACTGCGTGAACACCGTGAGATTGCTCTGCGAGCCGAAGAAGAAGACGCCGTCAAGCAACTCAGTGCCACCGTAGATCAGATCGGTGTTGCCGCCGCCATCGCCCCGCAGCACGAAGGGATTCACCGTGTAGGGAGTGGCACTGAAGCCACCGGTCGACGCATCCTTGTCCGTCGCGCGCACCTGGATGTTCGTGTTCGCCACGCTGCTGAACGTGTGTTGCGCGGTGCTGCCCGAAGGACCAACGACGTTTTCATCGATGATGCTGTCGCCGTCCCAATCAATCTCGAACGTGAAGTTGGCGGCTTGATCCACAGGCGAAGGATCAGTCGCCGTGAGCGTGAACGTAACCGTCTCGCCGCGATAGATGTCCGTCGTTCCAGCGATCGACGCCGTCGGCGCGACGTTGTTGACCGTGACGGTGGCCGTATCTGTCGTGCTACCACCCGGTCCTGTTACCCGCAGGCCAACAGTGAATACGCCGTTGTCGGGCTGTGAGAAGTTCACAGTCGGCACGGCGCCGGTGTTCGTCTCGTAGCTGCCGTTGTTGTCGAGGTCCCATTCGTAGGTGTCGATCGTGCCCGTGCTGCCCGACGCGTCGAGGACGATCACGCTGTTTTCATCGCCGGCGTAAGGGCCTCCGGCATCAGCTTGCGGCACTGTCTGTTCGACTTCGCCGGTCAGCGTGACCTGAAACGACTGACCACTTCCGCCTAGCGCTGCGCCCACATCGGTGGTGAACGTGAGTGTCGCGCTACGTGGGCCTGCGGCGCCGGTGGCATCGAACATGACCGACAGCGGCAGCGTCCCACTGGCGGAGATCACCGTACCGGGCGTGAAGCCGACCAGGGAGAAGTCGCCGGCGTCCGGTCCGCTAATCGTCGCGCCGGTCAACGTCAGGTCGGTCAGCGCGCCGAGGTCTCCGTCGGACGTCGTGTTCATCACATCGAGCGGCAAGCTCGGCGTTGAACCTTGTGAAACCGTCCCGAAGTCGACGCTCGCGGCGCTCGCGTACACCGGCCCGACCCCGGTGCCCGAGAGGTTCAGTGTCTGGCTGCCGCTATCGCTGCCCACCAGCAGACCGACCGACTCGAAACCGCGGTCGGGCGGCGCGAAGCTGTAGGGCGCGCTCGTCGCCGTGTCGCTGCCCAACGTCGGATCCATGAACAACGGATTGTGCGTCGAACCACCGCCCACGAACTCGCCGGTAGCGGCGGGGAAGGCGGTGTTCTGAACCTTGGTGAAGTTGGGGCCGACGTTGCTGGCGACGACCGACTGTGTCCCGCTCGTCGTACCGGCCCGCACGTTGCCGAAGTCGAGCGTCGAGGTGTTGGTGCTTAGCACCGCATTTTGTAGTGCACTAGCGAAAAAATCAGACTGCGCACGCAGCGACAGTCCGAGATAACCGGTGGAATTGAGATGGATCGGGTCGGTGGTGTTCATGAAGTCTGCATCGGTCGGGTAGTCCGGATGCTGATCGGGCGGGAAGAAGCCTTGACCTGCTTGGTTCCCCAGAAACCCGCTGTAGCCCGCCACCGACGTGTGTAGGCCGAAGTTGTTGATGTGGTGGATGCGGCGACTGTTCTCACCAATTGTCGACTTGCCGCTGCCACCCCCAATCTCCACGTCCCGCATGAAGGCATTGAAGTCGGCGTTTTGTTGCAAGTTTTGGGCAAGGTCGAAGGCCGGGAAACCTGTGTCGAACCGAACGATGCCGTAAAAGCCCGCACGCAGCGCGTCGCCCGCCGAGACGGGGTTAAACACATCCCAGATATTGATGTAGTCGTAACCTTCGATCACGACCTGAATGTCAGGCCGGATGCTGAGAATGTGATTCGCGATGGTCGTCACATCGTTCACGATCCGCGACTTGAGGAAGGCGTTGTAGCTGGCGGAGTTCGACGTGTGATATCCCCCGACGGCGATGCCGCCGACGATGTCGTTGCCGCCCGAGCTGAGCCACACGATGTCGGCATCGGGATGCGCATTGATGCGGCTGGTGATGTCGTTCAACTGCAGCACGTGCTGCGCGGCGAGCCCACCGGCGAACGACTCGTTGTAGACCGTCGTGCCCGGATGAAACACATCCAGCATCTGTTGGAAACTGTTGGTGAACCCGGGCGCCGGCGGCGCCGAGCCCGGTCCGTTGGCCGCAATCAGCCAGGCCCAACTGTCACCGATGGTGACAATGTTGGCCAACATGCGGCGATCTTCGAGCGACTCGACGGGCAGCCGATGACCCGGCAGCGCGGCGGACAGACAGGGCCGACCGGCGAGTCGCTTTCGCTTGCGGCGCGACAATACCCGCAACATACCCCATCCGTTTTGTCCGCCCACCATAGGTTGCTCTCCGAAGAACGCGACTGGCTACACGGCGACCGACGCCATCGCGGACGTTGCCTCAGGCGTCCGCCCCAATTGAACACGAAACGCTACCCCCACGCCAGCGATAGCGCCGATCCACCCGCTCGTGGCAGCAGCTTGTGGGCGCACACGCATGATGTGCGAAGTCGCGGGATGGGTTCACCGCACTTGCTCTCGATACTGGGCCCACTTGCCGCGCATCCGCGCGAGTTCGTCGGCATGGGCCGGTGAACCCGCCAGATTCTCGGTTTCCTGCGGGTCGGTCGCCAGGTCGTACAGCTCCTCGTAGGGCGGATCGGGCTCGAGGTAGCGCCAGTACTTCCACCGCGGTTCGCGCACACCTTCCACCGGCGGCAAGCGCCCGCGGTGGCTGTAGTGATACTCGTAAAAGAAGTCGTCGCGCCAGTCAGCCACCTCGGCGCCTTCGACCAGCGGTCGCATGCTGCGACCTTGCATCACCTCGGGAACCGGCAAACCGGCCAGATCCAGGAGCGTGGAAGCCACGTCGATGTTGAGCACGACTTCGTCACGCGTCGTCCCGCGCGTCGATTCGGGCGCGCGCGGATCGCGAATCATCAGCGGCGTGCGGATCGACACCTCGTGCATGAACCATTTGCCGGCCAATCCATACTCACCCAGATAGTAACCGTTGTCCGAGGTGTAGACGATCACCGTATTCTCATCCCAGCCGCGTCGCTCGAGTTCTTCGTGCACGCGTCCCACGACGCGGTCGATGCCGGTGATCAAACGCAGATGCCCTTTCATCGATGCCTGATAACGCTCGGACGTACCGAACCGCAATTCCCAACGCCGGCGGGCTTCCGACCGGCGGATAAACTCCGGCTGCATCTCGAAGTAGCGCGGCTCGGCCAGTTGCGGCACGGGAATCTCGGCGTCGGCGTACAGCGATTCGAGCGCAGGATCGTAAAGAAACGGCTGCGTCAGCGTGCCATCTTGGACGTGCGGCGCCTTGAACCAGAC
>CALKYM010000136.1 GCA_938003525.1 uncultured Planctomycetales bacterium
CCCATTCCGAACACGGTAGTTAAGCTTTCAGAGCCGATGGTAGTACCACAAGTGCGAGAGTAGGTGTCGCCGGATTTATTTCACACGGGCCCGCCGTGAACCTTCGAGTTCACGGCGGGTTTGTTTTGCGCACACGTGGTTAAATCCGGCGCCACGTTCGTTGGTGATTGTCATTGCTCTCGTCTGAGCCACAGCGAGGAGTTTGCCGCCCTATGAACTTCAGCAAGACCACGCCCATTCTGCGGAGTTTCGACGAGGCCAAAGCCAAGGAGTTCTACGTCGATTTCCTCGGCTTCCAGGTCGATTGGGAGCATCGCTTCGAAGACGGACTGCCGCTCTACATGTCCGTCTCCAAGGGAGACTGCGTGCTGCACATCTCCGAGCACCACGGCGACTGCTGTCCCGGCTCCGCCATGCGCATCGAAACCGACGACGTCGACGGCTACTGCGCCCAGCTGGTTGCCAAGCAGTACAAGAACTACCGTCCCGGCGTCCAAGAACAACCCTGGGGTACCCGCGACATGGACGTCAAAGACCCCTTCGGCAACCGTCTAACATTCACCACGGCGATCAGCAATTGAAGTGCTTCGGATGCGGGCTATTTGCCTGACTTCACGCATCCTACGATTGCGGACCACCGTCGCGCGGAATCAAGAAGCTCAGGTGGTGGTTGCAATGCCACAGATGGAATCGGATCAGGTGATCCGCGCGGGCCTGTTGCAGTCGTGAAATGGCGGCTTCCAGCCGCTCAACGCCGACGGCATCGTCGACCGGCTCCTTCTGGGGTCGCGACGTCGGCAGCCGCAAGCCGAGCAGGTTGCCGATGGCCCCCAGGGGCACCAGGCGGAAGAAGACGAAGATGAATCCCCGCTGCAACCACCGCGGCAGCCGCTGGCCGAATCCGCTCAGCGTCAAATCGACCGCCTCGGCCAGGTGATTGCAGTTCTGCCCCAGCGACCAGTTGCCGGCTCGGTCGTAACCGACTTGCAGTAGGCGACGTGCTTCGTCAGTAACTGCTTCGAGAGTCTCAATGTGGATCTTGCGTCGCTTCATGTCACGCTCCTGAATGGACGAGCAGGAGGTTGGGACAACCGATAGCTCTGGCTGACGACCGAGAGTTGCCGCAAACGTCTCCCCGCGGCATGTGGTAAACCATTCGCCGCCTCCGTGCGAGCCGGCGGCGAAAATCGTCATTTTTGCGCAAGATGCGAGGTGCAACGGCGAATACGCGTTCGATCCGCCGCGATCGGTGCTCGCGGTCTGAACGTCTCCTTTCAGGCACGCCGCAAGACGGGGATCGAACCATGCGCAGTCGGGCTTCCCAGTGGTTGTTGGTCGTGCTGCTCAGCATCGTCTGCATGACGAGTTACACGCTGTGGCTGGTGATGATGCGGTGCGTGATGGATGGCGAGTCGTATCGCTGGAGCGCCAGTCTGGTCCTCAGCCGCATTGGCGGCACCGGCACCTCTGACGACTTCTGGGTCAATGTGCTGATGACGGCCTTCGTCGTCGGCATGATCTACCTCGGCTCGCGCGGGGCGAAGGTGCCATTTGCCGCCATGTTCTTCGGCTGGTTTGGGGCGCACTTCTACGCGGCCCTCTCATTGGCAATACAGCACGGCAGCGACTGGCGGTTTCGCGGCGATACCCTGGGCATCGACGTTCCGCTGAACGTCGTCATGCCAACGCTCTACATCTTGTTGCTGGCGCTGGCCGTCGTGTGGCTCGTCGTTTCGCGCGGTCACCCACAGCCGCAACCCCGGCAACTCTGGTCTCGGTGGCACCTCGGGTTGTTGGTCGCCGCCACCGCCATGCTGCCCGCGCAATTCATGCTGCTCTCCTCAGGCCCACCGCACGGCGCGACCGATCAAATCGGCGTGCTGCTCACCGTGACCCAATGGATTCTGCTCTGCCTGGCCATGACACTGCCGGTGGAGTTGATGCCGCGCAAACTGCACGCCCACCATGAATCGCTACCATAGAACTGAAGCTCTAACTCGGCGCGGGACCGTGTACGATAGTCTGGCGACGAAGGGACTTCATGGTTCCAGGGCGACGTACAAAAACGATGCCGTACAGAGGCGAGATTGCCGGGCTCCGCTGCCACGCCTGGCTGCTGATGGCTGGCCTTTTCTTTTCATGGAGCACGGCTTCCCTGTGTCAGGCGCAACATCCTCCCGCATCACCGCAGATTGCTCAGTGGCTTGGCCCACAGAAGTGGCATCGCGATGTTGATGGCCCGATCATCGCGCTGGGCGAACCGGGAGCGTTCGACGACACGCACATCTTCGCACCGGCCGTCGTGCGCGAGCGGGGGAAGTACTGGCTCTGGTATTGCGGTTCACGCGATACGGTGGCGCTGCGGGTGTTTCGTTTGGGCTTGGCGACCGGTTCCGATGGTCAAGCGTTTGATCGCCATCCCGAGTCGCCGGTTTACGAATTTGGCGATGGCCGACACTCGGTGCTGACAGCGACGTTCCTCCGCTCAGCCGACGGAGACGTTCTCCGCGAAAACGGCAAGCTGCGCATGTGGTTCAGCGCCACGGACTTTCAAGATCCGAGCGGACTACACACGTTGCACGAAACGGCTAGCGAAGACGGAATCAACTGGTCGCCCCCCTCTCCTGCCCTGCTGGAGAACGTCTACGCACCGACCATCTTGAGAGACGGCGACGTCTATCGCATGTGGTACACCGACGTGGGCGAAGAGCCTTGGATCATCCGCCACGCCGAGAGTCGCGATGGTCGCGCGTGGCGCGTCAGCAACGGGCCGGCCCTCGTGGTCGACCAGAACTGGGAACGCGACCGGCTGTTCTATCCCACCGTGCTCAGGGCGGACGGCGCCTACCTGATGTGGTACGGCAGCTATTGGAATGACCGCCCATCGACGACCGCCCTGGGTTTCGCCGTCAGCGAAAATGGTCTCGATTGGGTCAAGCACCTGCAAAACCCCGTGCTGCGCCCCGACACAGATCGCCCCTGGGAGTCGCACTACGTCACCAGCCAGTCGGTGTTGCGATTGCCCGACCGCAGTTTCCGCATCTGGTACGCCAGCCGCAAAGCCCCGCCATTCATCAACAAGTACTTCGCGCTCAACACCGCGCGGTGGGTGCCACCACGTACTCACCAGTGATAGGCTGTTACGAGGGCAGTTTTCGCGTCAGCCGCGCTCTGCAATTCGCGAGTAAACGGCTACGCAGCTGTTCGGTCGAGAGTCTTGCGGCGGCAAAGTCAGCCGCACCCTCGGAGGCCAACGCTTGCAAGTACCGGGTCGAACAGCTATTTTCTGTTTAAGTTCGGGAAATCAATAGCGTTTCGCTGCCACGTACTATCATCGCGCGCGAGTTGCCGGTGAATTCTTCCCGTTAGACGAACTCGACGACAGCGCTGTTCGTCTAATCTGGCGACACTCTTCTTTGCTTTGCGCGATCGCCACGCTGCTGAGTGGTGGCAACGCCCAGCGCACCTCGCCTGCCATCCGCGTGATGGGGCCTGAGCCCAGTCTGGGTGATTCTTGTCTGGCGTCGCCGATGGCGCGCGTGTCGCCAGACCATCAATACCGTACTGCGCCGGTTCCGACTTTCCGTTCGCGGTGCACACCCTGCGACGAATGTCGACTTGGTAATTCGCGGCCGCGTTTCAATATGTGAAATTCAAGAGATAATCATGAACAAAGTGGGCAGACACCGGCTGCAGTGGGTCAAGGTCCTCGCGAGTGGGTTGCTGTGGCAATGCGTGTGGAGTTCCGCGGCATTGGCACAGGTTGTGATCAACGTCCCGCCCGACGCCGCGCCATCAAGCATTGCGGGCGACACGACCCTCAACCTCGATGATGGCGGGGCGCTCGCTACCGGCTTTCAGGCTCTCGCCGGATCTACGCTCAACGTGCACGGCGGCACGGTAGGCGCAGGTGCTTCGGCCTCCGCCGCCAACGTCAACATCAGTGGGGGCACCGTCGGCCAAGTCTTTACCGTTACAGACAGTTCGCAGGTAAGCGTTAGTGGCGGGCTCATCGAGCGACACTTCAGGATCGACGGCGCTTCGACGCTGGATATCTCAGCCGGAGAGATCGACAGTCTCTTCGAGGCGCGGGGCGGCACGCAAGTCACGATGACGGGTGGCAGAATCGTCCGTGATTTCCTCATCTTCGATTCCACGCTTGACCTGAGCGGCGGCTTCATAGGGGATTTGGGCGCCCGCGACGGTGCCACTGTAAACATGACCGACGGGCAGTTGGGCGGAAACTCAGACGTTTCTGGCAACGCCATGATGACCATCAACGGAGGAACGATTGGGAATTCTTTTCGCGTTGGCGGAGGAGCGACGGTCACGATCAACGGGGGCACACTCGATGACACTATCGTCGCGGGAGCGGGGTCCTCGACGACGATCAACGATGGTCTAATCGATGGCACGATGAACGTGTGGGACGGCGCAACGTTTAACATCAACGGGGGCATCACCGGGCCAGGTATCACCGCGCGCAACGAGGCGCGAGTCAACATCACTGCCGGTTTTTTCGGCGACGGGCTGTTTGGCGACGACGATGCCATCGTGACGATCTTCGGCGACGAGTTTACTGTCGACGGAGTTCCCATCGCGGACCTGAACAACATCGGCGACACGATGGCAGCGCTGGCCAGTCCTGGGCAGGTCTACACGGGCACGCTCACCGACGGGACGTCGTTCGCACTTACGCGAACGGAGGGTGATCGATTCACCAGCGGGGCCATGCTCAACTTCACGTTGGCCAACGTTCCCGCGGTAACTCCCGGCACGATTAACTTGCCGACTGACGCCGTCCCTCGCGGGCTGCGGACGGGGCAATCGCTCGTTGTCAGCGATGGCGGGACGATCCACGACCACTTCAATGCCGCGCCCGGTACGGTCGTCGATATTCGAAGCGGAACCGTCGGCAGTGACTTCGAGGCAACCGCTGCCTCCGTGACGGTCAGCGGCGGATTCGTGGGCCGTGGATTCGATGCGCTCAACGGCACGACAGTCGAACTCACAGGCGGCACGATCGGCACCGAGGGTGAGGCCCATTTCGGCTCTGTGGTCAATATCAGTGGGGGTGTGCTTGGTTCCGCCTTTGAGGCCAATTTGGGCTCTGTGGTCAATATCAGTGGCGGCACCATTGGCACGCGGTTTCATAGCCATGGCGGGTCGGTCGTGAATATCACGGGGGGAAGCGTCATGCCCGGCTTCATCGCCAATGGTGAGATCAGTATTCGCGGCGGCAACATCGGCGAAGGCTTCAATGCCGAACGCAACTCGATTGTCAACATCGAGGCAGGAAACATTGGCGACAACTTTGACGCCGAGGCAGGTTCAACCGTCATCGTCAGTGGTGGAACCATCGGTGAGGTGTTCGATGTCCGCGCCGGTGCCGATGTTCACGTCACTGGTGGCCGTTTCGGGCGATTCATGCGGGCATTGGAAAACGCCACCATCAACATCACCGGCGGCGAAATCGGGGATCAACTCATCGCCCGGCGCTCGGCGGTTGTCAATTTCGGCGGCGGCACTGGAGGCGACAACTGGCAAGCTGAGCGTAACTCGACGTTCAACATCAGCGGCGGAACGATCGGGAACTTCTTCCACGCCCAAAGCCCCTCGACCATCAACGTCAGCGGCGGTAGCGTGGGCACTCTGCTCACGCTCGATGATGGGGCAGTCGTCAACATCTCGGGCGGGTCGGTCGGCGCGGGGTTGCAAGCGCGCGGTGGCTCGAACGTCAACATCTCGGGGGGAAGTATCGGGGAAGGGGTGTTTGCTGCCGACGGCGCGACCATCAACATTCGAGGTGGCAACGTCGGCGACGGTCTGCTCGTGTTCGCCGGCGCGAATGTCAACGTCTTTGGTACCGGTTTCTTGCTGGCCGGTGTCCCCATAGCCGGTCTCGCAGGCCCGGGCGATTCGATCGTTCTGACCCAGCGCGACAGTCTGCTGTTAGAAGCCACGCTGGTCGATGGTACTCCGTTGGACTTCACCCTCAACCCCACGTTCACGCTCTCGGGCGACTTCTTCGACCCAGATGCCACGCTCACGTTGACTGTGGTTGTGCCGGAGCCCGGTAGCGTAGTGCTGGCCGCATTGGCATGTATGTGCTTGGCGTGGCGTCAAGTGGCCCGAAGACTGCTGCCGACTAGCGCCTACGTCAGTCGCTTCTGAAATCGCAACACACTGGCCGAGAGGATGGCGGCCGAGCAGAGCACCAGGCCGATGGTTTGGGGGATCAGGTCGGCGAAGTCGGCGCCGCGCAGCACGATGCCACGGAGGATTTCCAGGTAGTAGGTCGCCGGAATCGCAAACGTGATCACGTAGATCACCAGCGGCATCTGGCTGCGTGGAAAGACGAAGCCGGAGAGCAGAATCGACGGCAACATGATCACGAAGGCGAACTGCATGGCTTCGAGCTGCGTGGTGGCCAGTGTCGAGACCAACAGCCCCAACCCGAGCGAGCAGAGAATGAACAGGCTCGACAGCGCTAATAGCAGGGCGATGTTGCCGGCAATCGGCACATCGAAGATGTAGACCATCACCGTCAGCACGACCATCGATTCAGCCACACCCAACACGGCGTACGGGAAAAGTTTTCCCAGCAGCAGTCCTGCACGGCCTACGGGCGTGACGAACAGTTGTTCGAGCGTGCCCAGCTCCCGCTCGCGCACGACCGCGAAAGCCGTGAGAAACAGCGTGACCAACTGCAGGATGATGCCCACCAGTCCCGGGACAAAGAAGTACTCGCTCTGCAAGTTGGGGTTGTAGAGCAGTCGCGGGCGAACATCGATCGGCATCGCCGCCTCGCCGAACTCGTCACGCGCGGGAACAACGGGAAGCGCGTCGGCGAACTGTCGCGATTTACGCAGCGATCGATCGATGCCCAGTAAGTTCGTCGCTGCAAGCGCCGCGTTGGCCACCTGCGAGTCGCTGCCGTCGATCAGCACCTGCAACTGCACCTGTTCACCGCGCATGAGCCGATCGGTATAGTCGGGCGGAATCCGCAGCGCGGCCTGCGCGCGTCCGGAAGTCATCTCGCGGCGAAACGATTCGTCGTCGTGCACGCGCCGCGAGACGCGAAACGTGGTCGTGTTATCAAACGCGTCGATCACCTCACGGGCAGCCGCGCGACCATCAAGGTCGAGCACCACCAGCGGCACGTTTTCGACTTTCGTCTCAATGGCGTAGCCGAAGATGATCGTCTGCAGCACCGGAATCACGAACATGAAGAACAACGTGCTGGGCTGCCGGCGAATGTGCGCAAACTCCTTGACCAGAATGGCCCCCAGACCGTCCGTCGAGCGCTGCTTGCGCTGGCGTTCCCCATTGGGACGCCCGTCATACTGACGCGCGTCATCAGCTTCGCCGGCCTGCTCAGCCTCGTCTCGATCATCCGTCCTGCCTGCCAGCGGCGACACTTCGGACTCGTCCGCACCCTTGCGTGTTCGCAGGGTCTCATCCAGGGCGAGGCGTTCGGTCGGCGGAGTGCGAAGTCTGCTCGTGTCTTCGTCGGCCTCTTTGTTGCGATCGTCCTCTGCAGCGCGGGTGAGCGTGACGAACACATCTTCCAGCGATGGTGCGATCGGACGTGCACTGAACCCCGCGCTCGGCAACCCATCGGTGGCGCCAGCCGCCACCGTCTTCAGCCGCGCGGCATCCAGCTCGTCGCGAGCTAGCACGTGAATCGTCTGTCCAAACAGGGTGGCATCCAGCACACCATCGGCGGCGCGAAGCCGGCTGAGCGTTCCCACCGCGCCGGGTAGCTCCAGTTCCCAACGCTTGGTACCCGGTGGTGTGACTCTGGGAAGTTCTTTCAACTCGTCGGGGCGGCCGCAGACAATCAGTCGCGAGAGATATAGGTAGCCCACATCGCTGCAGCGTTCGGCCTCGTCCATGTAGTGTGTTGTCACCAGCAGCGTGATGCCGGCGGCCGAGAGATCGAACAGCAAGTCCCACAGATCGCGTCGCGCGACCGGGTCGATGCCTGCCGTCGGCTCGTCGAGAAACACAACGTCGGGTTCGTGAATCAGCGAACAAGCCAGCGCCAGGCGTTGTTTCCATCCGCCGGAGAGCGTGCCCGCCAGTTGATCGAGGCGATCCCCCAGCCCGGTCAGCTCGAGCACGTCCTGTTGCCGCTGTCGCAAACGGACCGGCGAGAGTTGATAGATGCGGCCGTAGAATTGCAGGTTCTCGTGCACGCTCAAGTCGGCGTACAAGCTGAAGTGTTGCGACATGTAGCCGATGCGGCGTTTGACTGACTCGGCCTCGCGCGTGACATCGTGTCCCAGCACAGTGGCAGTGCCGCGGGTTGGCTCGAGCACGCCGCAGAGCATACGGATGATCGTCGACTTGCCGCTGCCGTTGGGCCCCAGCAGCCCAAAGATCGCGCCACGCTCGACCTCGAAACTGACGTCGTCCACGGCGACCAATTCGCCAAAGCGGCGCGAGATGCGGTCGAGTTGAATGACGCTCTGGTCGGTCATCACAGTGCGCGGCCAGTCGAAAGGGGCGGCCGACGTGATTACTCCGGCGGTTCGAGCCACACGTCGGCCGGCATGCCCGCCAAGAGAACGTCGTGCCCCTCGTCGAGCACGACCTTGATGCGGAACACCTGCTTCGAGCGTTCCTCCGGGGTCTGCACGTTGCCCGGTGTGAACTCGGCCTGTCGCGCGATGAACGACACGTGTCCTTCGAAGCGTTCGTTGGGTCGGCTGTCGACGGTCACCTGCACGCGCTGATCGATCTTCACGGCCAGGCGGTCTTCGGGCACGTAGGCTCGCACCCACAACAGCGACGGGTCGATGAGTGAAACGACGGGTGAATTGGGTGACACCAGATCGCCTGGTTCGAGATCGATGGATTCGACGACGCCTTCGATCGGTGCGCGAATTGTCAACTCTTCCCGTCGCCGCTCAATGGCATTCACCGCAGCCTCTGCGCCTGCCAGGGCTGCCTTGGCGCGGGCAATCTCCTCTGCGCGCGATCCGGCCTGGCGCAATTCCAGTTCCTGCCGCGACTGTTCGTAGAGCGCGCGAGCCGCCGCGATGTCGTCGTCGCGCGTACCTTCCTGCAGCAGGTCGAGCTCTTCTTTGCGGACCAGCACCGTTTCTTCGGCGACGCGCAAGCGGGTTACTGCCGCGTCGAACTCATCGCGACTGGCGGCGTTGGTCTCGTACAGACTGCGAATCCGCGCGTGTTGCAATTGGGCCAATTCGAGTTCGGCCTGGGCCAGCCGCACCCGGGCTTCGGCCGCGGAGATCTCTTGCGCGCGGGGGCCTTCTTCGAGCTTCGTCAGTTCCGCCGCAAGCTGATCGACCTTGGCCGAGGCCGCCGCGATCTCTTCAGCACGAAAACCAGCCAACGCGAGCTTGTACTCGGCGCGACGCGCTTCGCGCTCGGCAATCGCTTGCGCCAATCGCTCATTCAGATCGAACGGCTCCAGTTCGACCAGCACGGTACCGGGCGTGACGCGCTGGCCTTCTTCGACGAGCACTCGGGCCACGCGACCACCGACGCGCGAGCCCAGTCGCACGTCCTCAGCCTCGATAAAGCCTGAGACATGGAGCGGTTCCTCGACCATTTGGCTATACGCCAACAGGCCGAGCATCACGGCCACCAAGACCACCAGTGCGATCAGGCGCGAGACCATCCGCGCAGTCCTCGACACAAGACGTGCTCGATCTTCTGGCGCAATTGTAGGGCGCAGTGGATGGCCATGTGCTACGGGCCCAGGCACAGAAATGCCCCTTTGGACGGGATTGCGACGCCGACAAGCCTTCGATGTGGGACCATCATGGCCTTCGTCCACTTCGCTCTATTTCCCGGCAAGATTCCCGATGGCCTGGCGAATCTGCCGTAGAGCCACCCTGCCGTCCTGGATGCGCAGGTACGCTACGCACGATTTCATGCCATCGAAAGGGAATCCAACGATGCTCCAGGCACGATTCCGCCGCCCGCTACAACGTCGCGTCCTCCGCACCGGGCAAATGGCGTGGCTGTTGCTCGCCTTGGCGGCGAACGCCCTCCCCAGCGCTCAAAAGGTCGGTGCCGCGGACCCGTCGCCGGGCGAGCATGCTGATCGTCTGGAGGCTGCTTTTGCCGATCTCGAACAGCGCGAGATATCCGTGATCGTGGCTCTGGTTCATGGTGACGAACAACCGGTTGTTCGCGAATTCGGCGCACTGCGCGAAGATGGTATTCCGCCCGGGGAGACGCAGGTCGACATCGGCTCCATCACCAAGACCGTCACCGGTGCGATGCTGCTCAAGCTGGCCGAGCAGGGAAAGGTGCAGTTTGACGAAACGCTAGCCGACATTTTTTCCGAGGTACCCGCCGACAAGGCCGGCATCACCGTGCAGCAACTGCTGACGCATTCCTCAGGGTTTCGCGATGCGGTGGGCAGTGACGAAGAGCGGCTGGCCAAGAACAAGTTCTTGGAGCGGGCATTCTGGTCGCGGCTCATCTCGGAACCGGGCGACGAGTACCACTACTCCAACGTCGGATTCTCCGTGCTGGCCGCCATCATCGAACACCGTTCGGGCAAGACGTACGACACCTTCCTGCAGGAAGATGTTCTCGCCGGGCTCGGCTTCGAGAACACGGGCTACATGTCAATCTACGAAGACGATCGCTCCCTGCATAGTCGCGACGGCGAGACAATCATCCAGGCGAGTTGGGGCGGGCACGAACCGTATTGGAACCTGATCGGCAACGGCGGTCTCGTCTCGACACCGGCCGAATACATGCGTTTTCGGCAGGCTTTCGCTTCCGGCAAGATCGTCGCGCCGGAGTTTGTCGAGCGGGCCCAGACGCCGCACGTGCCGGAAAACGAAGCAAAGACGAGCTACTACGGGTACGGTCTCGTCGTGCAAGACCACCCGCGCCTGGGCCGTTTCTACTGGCACGATGGCGGCAACGGAATCTTCTCAGCGCAGTGGATGGACTTCGCCGCTCAAAACGATCTGATCTTCACCGCTGCCGCCAACGGTGAGGAAGGCGATGCCTTCTCCGCGATCGGCATCGTCTACAAGCACCTCTACCCTCGCGACGATGATTGAGCGGGGCAGCTTCGTTGCAAGATGAGGTGGCTATGCGTCTGGCGATCCGCCGGATGCGACGCGCTGCTGGTAGGCTGCCTGGAGGTGATGGCGATAGTGCTCCAGATCGGGCGTGGCCAGGTTGGGCACTTTAGCGGCCTCGTCGAAGCGGCGTAGCTGCACGGCATCGGCGAAGTAAGGCTCGGCCTCGAATTCACGGCGGCCGGCTTCGTCGAACGGTCCGCCTTGCAGTTCAAGGCTGGTGACCGACGGTCCGCTCAGTCGCGCGAAGTAGTCGGGCTCGACGGCGCACAGGTAGCGCTTGGCGGCGACGTGCAAACGCACCGGATCGGCAAC
>CALKYM010000137.1 GCA_938003525.1 uncultured Planctomycetales bacterium
CGCGAGCGCACGAGCGAGGACCGTCGCAAGATGCGAATCCAGCTCACTCGCACCGGCAGGGACCGCCTGCGAAAACTGCCGTTACCGCTGCAGGAGCGATTTCTCGAACGCCTTGGCAGCTTGAATCGCGGCGAACGACAAGAACTCCTCGCGAGCCTGGAGACCATTGTGGAGATGATGGGCGCCGAGGATCTCGACGTCGCGCCCGTGTTGGCGTCGGGCGTCGACGAGCGGCCCAACACGTGACCCTAGGTTAGAGCTCATCGATCGGGATGATCTCCCGCTCGGCTAGAAACTCCGGACGCGGTGGCTGGTCGCCGAAGGGCTCGATGACGCCGTTGTCGACGCTGTTGTAAACCACGAACAAGTTGGTGCGCGGATAGGGGCTGAGGTTGCCGGTCGAACCGTGCATCAAATTGCACTCGAAGAACATCGCCGACCCCGGCGGACCTTTGGGGGCAGCGATGCCGCCGCCGTCGACGAGCACTTCGAGGGCTTCGCGCGTGGGCACCCCGTACTGCTGCTTGCGGAGCGACGCGCGGAAGTGGTCTTCCGGCGTCGCACCAACGCACCGAATAAAGTTCATGTGCGATCCCGGTACGACCATCAGTGGTCCATTGAATTCAGTGCTCGCCGTGAGGCTGATCGACACGCTCACGGCCCGCATGCGTGGCATGCCATCTTCGACGTGCCAGGTTTCGAAATCGGAGTGCCAGAAGAATTCCTTGCCGTTCAACGCCGGCTTGTAGTTGATCCGCGACTGGTGAATGTAGACGTCGCTGCCGAGCAATTGGCGTACGATGCCGACGAGCCTCTCATCTTTGCAGAGCGCTTTGAAACGGTCGTTCGTGCGGTGCACGCGAAAGATCGTTCTCACCACGTCGTTGTCCACTTCGGTAACTATGTCGTCCCGCTCGACGTTGGCCGTGGTGGCAAGGTGGTCGGCTTCATCGAGCAGTGCATCGGCTTCCGGCCGGCTAAGGAGTTCCTGCTCGCTGTGGTAGCCTGCGGCCGAGTAGCCGGCGACCTGTGCGTTCGTGAGCGGACCGGCTCCACTTCCCCAGACAACCGGGTCGACGCGTTGCATCGCCTCCCAGCGGTGGGTTCGTCGTGACCAGTAGGGATCAACGTCGTTCGTCGCTACAGGCCCGTTTGTCACCGTGTGAATCATCTCAGCAGTTTTGCCTCCTCCTGATTGCGCAAAGCACGCAGGATTCCGAGCCGCGCGATCGATGCGTTAACCGCTTGGGCTATCGGACGTCGTCGAGGCGAGCAATGGATAGGCGCCGTCGCCGTCGTGCGATTCGGGCCCCACGAGCGGTGGATTGAAGACGCAGACGGCTCGGAGCTTCGTCTCGGCGATCAAGATATGCCTGTCATGGTTGTCGAGGGCATACACGGTGCCCGGCGAGAGGGGAAATTCGTCGCCCGAGTCAAGGTCTTTGATCCGCCCCGTCCCCTCGATGATGTAGACCGCCTCGAGATGGTTGCGATAGTGCATCTCGAGTTCCGCGCCGGCGTCGATTTCCGTGTCGTGCAGCGAGAAACCCATGCCGTCGTCGCGGAGCAACAGGCGGCGACTTGTCCAGCCTGTGGCGGAAATGACGCGATCCGAGCCGAGTAGTTCTGCGAGCGATCGTACGATCACGATCAGTCCTCCACTAGTTTACCGGCCGCTGCCGATGCTCGTGCGGTCCATGGCTTCGTGCACGCTCGCCTCCAGGATTCCCAGCCCCGTTTCCAAGGCGTCGTCATCGATGGTCAGCGGCGGCAGCAGCTTGACGACCTCGTCCAACGAGCCGGCCGTCTCGATCAATAAACCGCGTTCGAAACCCGTCTTTGTCACCAGCGCGGCGATTTCCGGATTGCCGAAGTCGATGCCGTGGATGAGGCCGCGACCCCGCACTTCTGCTGAGTATTCGCACCCTAATCGATCCAAAGTCTCGCGAACAACCTTGGCTTGTCGCTTCACCTTCTGGGTGAGTTCGGCATCGCTCCAGAACTCGTTGAGCGCTGCCGTCGCGGTGACGAAAGCCAGGTTGTGTCCGCGAAACGTCCCGTTGTGCTTGCCCGGCTCCCACTGATCGAGCTCGCGGCGAAACATCGTGATCGACAGCGGAACGCCGTACCCGGATAGGGACTTGGAAAGACAGACGATATCGGGCTGCATGTCGGCCGGCTCGAAACTGAAGAACGGGCCCGTCCTACCGCAACCCACCTGAATGTCGTCCACGATCAGCAGCACCTCATGCTGACGGAGCAGTTTTTCCAACCGCCGTAGCCAGGGGTTCTTGGCGACGTTGATGCCGCCCTCGGCCTGCACGGTCTCCAAGATGAGGGCCGCCGGCTTGTCGATGCCGCTGCTGCTGTCCTCCAGGTGCTGCTGCAAAATGTCGATTGTGTCGGTTTCGCCCAGGTAGCCATGGAAGGGCATCCGGCTCACGTTGTCCAGCGGCACGCCTGCCCCTTCGCGCTTGCTGCCGTTGGCGGTCAAAGCCAACGAGCCGAGCGTCATCCCATGAAAGGCGTTGGAAAAGGCAAACACGTTCGAGCGACCCGTGACCATCCGCGCCAACTTCAGCGCCGACTCCACGGCATTCGTCCCCGTCGGTCCCGGGAACATCACTTTGTATTCGAGGCCGCGTGGGCGGAGGATCAACTCGTCCAGCGTCTCGAGAAACTCCTGTTTCGCCGCAGTCATCATGTCGAGCGAGTGAGTGATCCCGTCGCGCCGAACGTAGTCGAGCAGGCTCTCCTTCAGGACCGGATGATTGTGCCCGTAGTTCAGCGCGCCGGCGCCGGCGAAGAAATCGATGTATTCGCTGCCGCTCTCATCGACGAGAGTGTGACCGTGCGCTTCCGTGAACACGGTCGGCCACATGCGACAGTAAGAACGGACTTCGGATTCCAATCGTTCAAATGTTTGCATCACGCCTCCTCATAGATTGAAGATCGCTGAGGAAAAGGGCCGATTCGGCACAGCCTTTCGGCCTCATGACCCCCCTCGCGGTCGTCGTCGCCGAAATCGGACGAGGAGTAACCTTCGAGCCATTGGATGTCCGCCCACATCTCCTCGGCGAAGGCCGTGAAAAGACGACGCGAAGCAACGTTGGAATCGGTGACGGTGGCCTCCAGGTAGCGCACATTCCGACAGGCGGGCGCATCGATCAGGTCGGACAGCAGCCGCTTGCCGAGTCCGCGTCGTTGCGCCCAACGGGCAACGCCGATCTGCCAAACGAAGATTGCGTCCGGTTTGTTGGGTGGAATGTATGCCGCCACGAAACCGGCAATGGTGCCGTGGCCATTGCGCGAGCCGGTAGCGTGTTCAGCAACGCGGCAGGTGTCGCGGAAGTGGTCGCAGAGCAACAGGTACGCGTAGCACGAATTGGAATCCAGCACTCCGGATCGGCGAACCAGTTGCTCGATTTCCGGCGCATCGCGGCGCACGGCGGAGCGCAGAGCACACGAATCCCCGGACTGTATGGTCGCGGACAGCTCTTCAGCGGGCACGGTTTCTCCGATGTTTAGCCGGAAACCTCGCCGCCGCGGCTTCCTGTCTGCCGCAACAACAAGACGGCCAACTCCTTGGCAAACAAAAACTTAGGTAGAGCATCGCTGGTCAATGCCGCGTCTGCTAGACCGTTGCACGCGAAATAGTTACGCTTGCAACGATTGAGAGCCGTTATACGCGTAGAGAGCGCAGGGATCAACCTTGGTCCGGTTGCCGCACTGCGTACGATGCTGCGCGGGTCGTGGTGCTACGACTTACGCAAGAAGCCATTCCAGTTCCAAGTCGCGTTGTAGCCGAAGAAGTCGGTGTAGTAGCGATCGACCACGTAGTCGGACTCACACCGTTGAAAGAACGCCAATACTTCGTCCCACTTCCATGGGCCCCAGTCGGGGGCGGACTCTTCAGTCGATTTGCCTTCCCCACTGTCAGCACTGCTGACGCCGAAGGTCGCGGGAATCCACGGCATGGTGTCCTCGATGATGAGGTAGTCGCCGCTGCGCAACGCGTGCCGTTCGAAGTGTTCGTAAACCTCGGCCACGTTGACGTGCGCGTCGTCGATCAGTATCACCGGCCCGTCCATTTCCGCGAGCAGCCCGGCCGGCAAGACTTCCTCGATCGCATTGAGGTCACCCTCAACAAACTCGACTCCGGGATGCCGCCGCGCCGCCTCTTCGACCAGTTCCAGATCGAGGTCGACCGTCAGCACGCGGCCATCAATCCCAAAGGTTTTCAAAACGTCGGCCATCCACATCGCGCTGGCTCCCGTGTACGCACCCAACTCGACGACCGTGCGGGGCTGCAATTCGAAGAACAACGTTTCGTACAGGACGCGATCGAACGGGTCCTTGGCCATCGTCAAGCCGCGATAGCTCGCATAGTGTTTGCCGTGGGCGATGGCGTCCATCGCCTCACGCGGCAGGTCGCAGCGCATCTGGCGGTTCGACAAGGGCTCGAATCGCCGTTCGAAGCGATCTTGCCATACTCCACGCTGCATCGCCGCCTGGGCGGTTCGCTTCGCGGCCTGGTAGTCGGTATGCGTATCGTCGCGCGTTTCGTTCGAGTTGCTCATCCCTGCATGGTGCGATGGCGTGAGATCGCGTGGCGACATGTGAAAGGGCCCTCCCGGCAGTGGATGTCATCGAGTGCAAAAGTAGCGGCGCCGACCATGGCATGAAGCAAAGCATCGTAACAATCTCCAACGCCCTGCACCTAGCCGAACAGGCCGTCGTGTCGCTGGCGATCCTCGGGATCGCGGCGCTTACGATTGCGAACGTGTTTGCGCGCAGTCTCTTCGGATCGAGCCTCGCGATCGCCGAGGAAGTCTGTCAGTTTTTGATCATCGTCGTCACGTTCGTGGGTCTGAGTTACGCCGCGAGTCTTGGTCGCCACATCCGCATGACCGCGATCTACGATCAGCTCCCATTGCGCCAACAGCGCAGGCTGGCGCTGGTCGTTCATGCCGTCACGGCCATCTTGCTGTTCGTGCTCTGTGGCTACGCCTGCCGCTACGTCTATACGGTTTATCAGTTGGGTGGCGTCTACTCGGTCACGCGGCTCCCATTCTTCGTGGTGTACCTCGTCGCGCCGATCGGCTTCGCGCTGGCCGGCGTGCAATACGTGTTGGCGCTCGCCGAGAGTTTGGCAGATCGAAAGCTGGGACTCTTGCCCGAGCGACCGCCGGAGTCTGCGGAGGTCGACACGAAGTAAATGCTGGGTATGACGCTGTTGATCGCCGCTCTCCTCTTGTGCCTGTTACTGGCGGGTTTCCCGATGATGGTTCCGCTGGCCGCGTCAGCGCTCGCCGTGCTCTGGTTGTATTTCCCCGGCGACATCTCTCCGGCCATCCTCATCCAGCAATGGATCGGCGGCGTGACCCCGGCGGCCTTGATTGCGGTGCCGATGTTTATCTTCGCGGCTGACATCATGACGCGCGGACAAACGGCCGACCGGCTGCTCGACGCCGTGACGAGTTTCGTCGGGCATCTGCGCGGCGGCCTGCCGATCACCACGGCGGTAAGCTGCACGCTCTTCGGCGCAATGTCTGGGTCGACTCAAGCGACGGTCGTCGCCATCGGCGGGCCGCTTCGACCGCGTCTGCTGCGCGCCGGCTACTCCGATTCCTTCGCCACCGCGCTGATCATCAACGCCAGCGACATTGCCCTGCTGATCCCTCCCAGCATCGGCATGATCGTCTACGGCGTCGTCTCGGGCACTTCGATTGGCGAATTGTTCGTCGCCGGCGTCGGCCCCGGTGTGCTGATCCTGGCGATGTTTTGCGTTTACTGTTACTTCGCCTCCGATTCCAAGTCAGCCCGGCAGGTCGAGAAGGCGACGCCGCGCCAACGCTGGCGCGCAACGCGCCGTAGTCTGCTCCCGCTCGGTTTTCCCGTCATCATCCTGGGTGGCATCTACTCGGGGGTGTTCAGCCCGACTGAGGCGGCAGCCGTCTCCGTGCTCTATGCGGCGCTTTTGGAATTGGTCGTGTACCGAGAGCTTTCGATAAGCGATCTGCCGCGCGTCGCGCTATCGACCGGTCTGGTGACGGCGGTCGTGTTTGTGCTGGTCGGCGCCGGCTCGGCCTTTTCATGGGTCATCTCGTTCGCCCAGTTGCCACAGACGCTGCTGGCCAACGTCGGCCTCGACGCTGAAGCGGGCTACTGGACGATCATGCTCACGATCTCCGTGGCGTTCTTCGTGGGCTGCATGTTCGTCGACCCGATCGTGGTGATCATGATTTTGACTCCCATCTTCCACCCGATTGCGACCGCAGCGGGAATCGACCCGGTGCTGGTCGGCGTGATCGTCACGTTGCAGGTCGCCATTGGCTCGGCCACACCGCCCTTCGGCTGCGACATCTTCACGGCCATCGCCATCTTCCGGAGACCTTACTGGGATGTCATTCGCGGGACGCCGCCGTTTATCATCATCTTGCTGCTGGCGTCGGCGTTGCTGATCACGTTTCCATCGGTGACCCTGTTCCTGCGCAACTTGGCATTTCCCGGTTCGGCCTAGAGAAAGCTCCGATGGATACGGCCCGCTTCCTCGACTCCGTCTTGCTGATGCTCGTGCTGTTCAATCCCCTGTTGATGAGCGCCTATCTGCATGACGCGATGGCTCGACTCGAAGGGCAGGTCTTTTCGCGCGTCGTGTTGCGAGCCTTCCTCATCAGCGGAGTCACATTCGTCGTCTTTGCCTGGGCGGGGGACAGCATTTTTTCCCGTGTGCTCCAAGTCCGCTTCGCCGCATTTTTGATCTTTGGCGGCGTGCTGTTCTTGATTATTGCCGTGCGGTATATCGTCGTGGGCGCAGAAATGGTGGGCGACTTGCGAGGGGATCCCGAGCACCTGGCAGGATCGATTGCCATGCCATTCATGATCGGCCCCGGAACCGTGAGCGCCAGCGTGCTGATTGGCGCGCGACTGCCCTTAGGCTGGGCCGCGCTGGCGATTGCGCTGGCCCTCTCCATTAGCTGTGTGCTGCTGGTCGCCATTAAGTCCTGGTTCGACTATGTCCACGAACGTAACGAGCCACTCGTGGAGCGCTACGTCGAGATAGCAGGACGCGTGTCGGCTTTGATCGTAGGCACAATTGCGGTCGAGATGATCTTCAAAGGCATCGAACTCTGGCTCGCCGAGCGCGGATGATGAGCGGAAGTCAGCCGATGAACTCAAACAGTCTTGGCAGCCTGCGATATGCCTGGCCGGGCGTTCTCGGCTCGCTGCTGCTGTTTTCGTCAGGCTGTCGCGACGATCGCGATGGCGCTAACCCGGAAGCACAGATCTGGCGATTCGCCATCGAAGAAGCCGTTGGTAGCGTGCAGCACGCGTATGCTCAGGAATTCAAACGCCGCATCGAGTCTCGATCCGCCGGACGCATCAAGGTCGTCGTTTATCCGTATGGGGCACTCGGCACGTCGACTCAGATCACTGAACAACTGAACCTCGGAGCGATTGAACTGGCCATGGCGTCGCCCGGTGCCATCGGCAAGTTCATCCCAGAAACTCAGGTCTTTCTGCTGCACTTCGTGCTTGCCGACGATGACTGGATCAATCAGCAGGTCCTCGCCGCGCCGCGCGTGCTGGCGACGTTCGACGCCATGTATGCCAAGAAAGGCTTGAAGCTGCTCTCGATCTTCCCCGAAGGCGCGATGGTGTGGACCACGCAGCGCGAGATCCGCGCGCCCGAGGATTTCGCGCGCGTGAAGATGCGCGTGATGACCTCGCCAATCCTCATCGACGCCTACGCCGCATATGGAGCGAGTCCCACGCCGCTTCCCTATTCCGAGGTCTACAGCGCGCTGCAACTGGGGATGGTTGACGCCCAAGTCAATCCGGTCTTCGCCATCGAGCGGCAGAAGTTTCACGAGGTGACCGAGTGGCTCATTTTTCCCGGCCACGCCCACTTCGTCACGACCGCGGCCGCCAATCGCGACTTTTACCAAAGTCTCTCGATTGAGGATCGAGAGTTGGTCGATACGACCGTCGCCGATCTCAACGATTTCGTCTTCCAGCGCCAGCGCGAGTTCCAAACCGAGCGGCTGAAGACGATCATTCGCGACAAGAAGCGTCGCGGCATCACGCTCAACATCTGCGGAGACCTGTCGACCTTCGTCGAGTCGCTGACGGCCGCCGAACGGGCAGAGCTGATCGACAAGAACGAACACCTCAACCTTACCCCGCCCCTGACCTACGTCGAACGCCGGCGATTCATCGATGCCAGCCAACCCGTGAGCGAGACGTTT
>CALKYM010000138.1 GCA_938003525.1 uncultured Planctomycetales bacterium
CTGAATGAACGACACAGCCCGCGACAACGCGGCCGCCGACGCCGGGCGATGGCCGGACGTTGTGATGGCGGCGTATCTGCTCGGCTGTGGGCTGTTCTATGGGTGGACTGTCTCGTTTCATCCGACGTATTCGTATCCGGAGGGGGATGAGGCGACTTATTACAGCTATGCCGCACACCCTTGGACGCTGACGAGCGACTTCTTTGAGGGGTATCCGCCGAAAGAGGCGATCAACCCGTACAACGCGCGATTGTTCTTGACACCGTTTTCGGCGGTGTTTGCCGTGTTCGGGTTCACGGTTGCCGGCGCGCGGCGGTTGCTCGTGCTGTACGGCATCGTGCTGTTGGCGCTGACGTACCTGGTCGGCAAACGCGTGGCTCCGCCGCCGTGGGCGCTGGCGGCGACGGTTCTGCTCTCGCTGTCGCCGGCGTTCGTCTATGCGACGCACATCGTGCGTCCCGAGGTGCTCGTCTGTGTCTTCATCATGGCCTGCATCTGGATCATGGTGCGGCGCGAGTCACTACAGCCCAGCGACTACTTCTGGGCAGGCTTGACGAGTAGCGCAGCCCTGTTCGTGCACTACAACGCCGTCGTGCTTCCGGCGATCGTCGGCGTCACGCTGCTGGTCTTCGATCACCGCGATCTCAGCCTGCGGAAAACCTTGCTCGGTCTGGGCGGCGTGGCCTGTGCGGCAGTGGCGATCGTCGTGCTCGATTTCTTGCCAGCCATCGAAACCATCGGTCGCTACGGGCTGCTGCCGGTCACGTTCGTCTCGAAAAACGAGGTGCCGTTGTTCTACGAGTTCTCGCTGGATCGTTTGCTGCTGCACCCGGCCAGCGTCTACGCTCAGTATTTCAACGGGAAAATGAACCTCGAAATCCGCACCGTGTGGTTCACCGCCGCGCTGCTGCCGGTAGCGCTGTGGGGTCTCGTCGCGGCGCGCCGCCGGGCGGAATGGCTGGTTGCGACCGTCATTGCGCTGTTGCTCGCAGCCTTGTTTGCGGTGTTTCCGAATATCCGCGACGCCTACGCACTGTATCTCTTCGCACCGCTCTTCGTGCTGGTAGCCAGTGGGTTGGCGAAGCTGCCACGACACCCGCTGTTCACAGTGCCTGCCATCGCGCTGTTGCTGGTCGTTGGCGGTGCCTACATCGAGGACAATCTGCGAACGCTCCGCGCGTCGCACGAGCAGCACATCGACAATCAACCGTTCGAGCGCGAGTTCCGAACACAGCTCGAGTCGCTCGGTCGACCCGAAGAATTGGTGGTGATGTCGACGCAAGAGTTCCATGCGGTGGCGCACGACACGCGCTTTCGCACGTTCCACTCGCTGATCGAAACAGGCGACCTGCGCACAGCGATCGATCGCCTCGAACCCGACCTGATCGTGCTGCACCCGCGCGCCTTCTTCGTCCTCGCGCGGTTTCTGGGAAAGAAAGGGGGCAAGGTCAGGCAGTTTCAGACGGAGACCATTCTCACGATTCGTCGCGCCGGCTTCGAGCCTCGCTATGAAGAAGAACTCTACAAGTGGAACGACCAGCAGGTGATTCTGTTTGTCAAGCCGCGCTCGGACGCGCGAACCGAGTCGCGCTGACTTCGGTGCTCGCCATCCGCCGTGTTCTACGGGGCCCGAAGAAAAGTTTGGTTTTGGGCTTGCCAGGCAGTGGGGTTTTTCTGTAGAACCCGCCTCTTGACCACGGCATATTCGACGCGTGCACGGTGCTATCACTCAACCGTCGCGCTACACGCTGAACTTGGACGCATGTCCGCGTGACATGCGGGGGCCGTCGCCCACAGAAGGTGATGGCACTTGGTGCCACAAGCGGGTCGGCATCGTCTGATGCAGACCGAAGCAAGTGGACCGAGCGCCAGCTCGGGGCGCGCAAGGAAGCCAATACAGTTCCGCACGGAAACGATCCGGGAGTGGTATCCGCCCGGGTGGGAACCGATTCCGGCAGGGCTCGGTTCCCACCCCGCATTTTCTTGCGGCGTTCGAAATCGACACCGCAACTTCAGCTCTCGCCTGCGTCGCGAAGGCGAGAGAGCGGTCTCGCCACCCGTCTGCCCCTTCAGTCGGCTGCAACCGGTCCGCCGTGAACGGCTCCAGGTGGCCCTCAAAACGACGTTGTCCTGGCTTCGGCATCCGCAGCCAGTTTTTCCTTGTGTCTCGCTGCGCGGAAGAGTAAAGTTTGGCATACTGCGTGGTGCGGGCAGCCCGACCTGTCTGGGCTCTTCCCGCTACCTCGGCCATACGATCCTGAAATCGGAGCTGCCACTGAGTTTCGCTTGAAGTGCGGTTCGTTCGAACCCGGCTCACCGATTCACATGTGAGCGACTGGGCCGGCGAACGCGGTGCCCGAACGGCACATCAGCGGACGGGGGCTTCGTGAACGGGATCTCAGGCAATGCAGTCATGTCTTCTCCAGGCCGCTACGCGGCCAGCCGCCGGCTTATCGTCGGCGCCATCGCATCTCTCCAGTCGGCCTGCCACACGTCGTGCGGCATCGCGCCGTCGATCGAACGGGGCCGTGCTGTTCACATTCCTCGCAGTCTGTGCTGGATGGTGTACGCCGACCCCGGCTGTGATCATCGCCAGCGGCGACGGACAAGGGAACACAGCGGCTCCGGGCGGTGTGCCCCAATGGAGCAACGTCGGCACGGGAACGTCCGCGGGTACGTTCATCTACCTGGGCAATCGCCACGTGCTGGGAGCGTTCCACATCGGCGTGCAGGACGTCACGTTCGGTGGGTCGACGTTCAGCATCGTGGGAACTCCCACTCGCCTCAAGAACCCCAACGGGTCGGATAGCGATCTACTGCTCTGGGAAATCGACGGCGATCCGGGATTGCCCGCGCTCACGATTCGCGAGACACCACTCGCCCCGGGCGATGAGATCACCATGATCGGTGCCGGACTGAGCCGGCAGACGAACCAACTGTATTGGGACGTCGATCCCGATCCGGCGCCACCCGGCGGCGCGCAACCCCCGGCACCGTGGACGTGGACCGAAGTCGGCTCCGGAGACGACTGGGACATCACCGGATTTCGTTGGGGCTTTGCCACGCAAAAGCGTTGGGGCACGAACACGGTCTTTGAGAACAATCTCGAGTTCACCTCGGTCGGCGGACCCGCAGTGGGCTTCAACACGATCTTCGATCTCGCAGGGACCGAGCACGAAGCGCAAGCGGCAGCCGGCGACTCAGGCGGCGCGGTCTTCTACCAGAACCCGACAACCGGCGAACAGGAGTTGGCGGGCGTGATGCTCACCATCGGGCGGATCGAAGGTCTGGAAAACGTTCCGGAGGATCCCATCGAGCGGCCGGTGCTGCACGACTGGGATCTCACGTTCAACGCCGACTTGTCGTTGTACCGCGAAGAGATTCTGGCCACCGTACCCGAGCCGAGTACAGCGCTGCTGCTCGCGCTTTCGCTACCCGCGCTGTGGGCGGCACGGCGGCGGACGCGCACATCGTAAAGGGTGTTGAGGCGCGTCAACTACGTCGCGACACTAATTCAACCGCTTAAACCTGGCGCCTCGGTGGCGGCGGAATGCTCTCCGTTAGCGCGTGCCGGCACGGTCGCGCGCTCGCGGTCTTTCAAGATCAAGAACGGCTTCTCGACCAGGTAGTGCAGTACCAGGGCACCTGCGACGGAGATTGCCGCGTAGATCGGGAAGTAGAGACAGAACTGCGCTGATGCGCTCCACTGGGTGAAGCCCGGCACGCGCGACATCAGTGCGTAGATGCTGTCGATGAAGACCATGTGCACGAGATACAGGCTGTAGGAAATCCGCGCGAAGAAGAACAGTATCTTCGAGCGGAAGGGGACCGCCCAGGAACCGGCGCCGAATGCCAGTCCGAGCAGCATCGACCCGAATCCCAACGCGAGCAGCGGAAACAACAGCGTCGCTGAGAACCAGGTGATCGGCGCCAGCAGCGGCCGCGCGAAGAGCAGCAAGCCGATCGTCAGACTGCCTGCGCACAGCAGCGCCGGACCGGTCGCGGCACGTCGGGTCCACGGCAATTCATCGCGGTGACGATAGACGATCGCGCAGAGCGTGCCGATCAACAGCGCATCGCACGCCAGATGAAACGGGCTTCGCAGCAGCCAGAAGCATTCCACATACGAGTCGATCGGCGCTACGCGGACGTACGTCGCACACCGCAGCGCGATCGGCGCGCACGTCAACAACGCGACGATGCGGATGCGATCGCCGACGCCGGGCACACGGACCAGCGGCACGAGCAACAGCGGAATCAGAAAGTAGAACTTCTCTTCCACCCCCAACGACCAGAAGGCCACCACGATCTGGCTGGGGATGTAGTCCTGCAAGAACAGCACGTGATAGAGCACCTGCTGCCGCAATCCATCACTCGCGACGACATATCCGGGTACGCCGCCCGCCACCACGAAGAACAGAAAGGCATAGTAGGCCGGCACGATTCGCAACATGCGTTTGGTGCAGTAGTCGCCCACGTCCGACCAGCGAAACCGCTCGCCCCAGCGGCGAAGAATGTGGAACGTGACCAGAAATCCGCTCAGCACGAAGAACAGGTCGACGCCCATCCAGCCGTTGAGCATGGGCGTCATCGCGTCGTAGCCGGCGATGGGAAACCCGCCCGAGGCCGGATGGTCGAACGGCCGCACGCCGTGGCGGAACAAGACCAGCAGGATGGCAATGCCGCGCAGTCCGTCGAGTTCCGCCATGGCGCCGGGGTTGCGCATCATGCGCAAGTAACCCCACACGCGTCGCAGTCCGCTACGCATCTTGGACGCTCAACTCGCAGCGGCTGCGACTGCGGCCCGGGACCGCTTGCGCCGCCAGATGATGCCATCGACGATGTAGTGATGGAAGTTGGTGACCATCAGCACCACCATCGCCACAGGCACGGCGGTGGCTGCCGTCAGAGGTACGGCCGCCCGATACATCAGGCCGTAGGCCATCGTTGAAATGGCCAGGCAGATGGCGATGTACCACACGAAGTTGCGGGCCTGAGAGAGCGTCGACAGGAAGCGATGTTGCGGATCGACGCCGGCGCGGAATCGATTGTTGTTGAACCACCATACGAACAGGATGTACTGCGCGTTGTGCCACACGTTGAGCACCAGCCAGCCGGTGGTGATGTCTTCAATCAGGATGTACCCGACCAAAAAGATGATGGTGTGCGACCAGACGTACAGCGTGTGAGCCAGCGGCAGTCGGCCCTGTCGCCACGCCATCCACTGCCGGGCAGTTGCGTACACGACGGCGGCAATCGCCAGCGCCGCGACGATGCCCAGCACGAGCGAGCCGACGGGCAGATAGACCACGTTCATGCCGAGAAACGTCGGCTGTGCCTGAAACGACCGATACGCGATCCCAGCCAGCGGCAACAGGTAGAGCGCCCGGGTGGTTGCGTAGTCGTCGACCAGCGCGTGCGGATCGGCCTTGCGGCGATAGGCGCGTTCGATGCCGTAGCTTTGCCGGGTGTAGTGAAACCATTGCCAGTAGAGATAAGTGGTGGGGAGAACCCACAGGCCCAAGAGACCAATCGCCGCGAACGTCGCGGCGAGCACGATCAGCGGCAGATGGAGGACCAGGAAGCGGTGCTGGCGAAAACTCTCCGCATCGAACACCAGCCGCGTGAACGTCGACACGACATGGTGGTAACCCAACAACCACACGTCGAGAAACAGCACCCAGGCTGCCAACTCGGGATGCACCAACGCGACCAATCCCGCGATGAGCGCCAGCGCCGCAACCGTGCCGATCAGATTCAGATCGAACGTGGCGCCGCGCAGCCAGCCGCGGGCAAGCGGCGTCGACAGCGTGGCAGAAGGTGTGGTCGCAGCGACGGACATCGTGACGCACTCCGCTTCCATTGGGTGACTACGGCCGGTCACATGAAGCTCTTTCCCGCAACCGCCAACAGGCTCGAGCGCGCCGCAGCGCGAACTGTCCTGCTCGCCACTCGATTCGCGGCGGCAGTCGTCACCGCGTCTGCAACCCGCTCAATTGCCTTCTCGGGCGGTCGCCAGAAACGGCCGCAACCTGCTACGGCTACCATACGTTACGTCGCATGGGCGGCCTGTTTCCGCCCCCTGCTTGCGCCGCGGCCCATGTCGTGTACGCAGCGTGCGCGTTGTGCAGGTTCTGACGATCACCGCTCGGCCGATCACGGCATCCATAGAATCAGGTGCACAGATTCCAACCCCAGCGAGATCGAACCATGATCACGACCAATCGCTGCCGCGCGCTGTCTGGTCACACGACGATGTCAGTCGGCGGAGGGAGCCGTTCGTCACACGCGAGTCCTGCGCCGAACCGAAGTCACACGCCAGTTGATGATGCACACCTGCTGGACGCCTACTCTTCGGCCGTGATTCACGCGTCTGAATCGGTAAGTCCGGCCGTGGTGCGGATCGATACGAGCGGCAATCGTCGGCCAGACGCGTCGCCCCAGCCATCCGGCGGGAGCGGTTCGGGCTTCCTGCTCACCTCGGGCGGATACGTGCTCACGAACAGTCACGTCGTGCACGGCGCGCAGCGATTGCGCGTTACGCTCTCCGATGGTCAGCGATTGCGCAGCGAGCTCGTCGGCGACGATCCACACTCGGATCTTGCAGTCGTTCGCGTAGCCGACGACGGGCTGCCCGTCGCCAAAGTCGGCGACTCGCAACAAGTCCGAGTGGGACAGTTGGCCGTGGCGATCGGCAATCCGTTGGGATTCCAGTATTCCGTCACGGCCGGTGTGGTAAGCGCGCTGGGTCGCACGCTTCGCGCGAGAACGGGTCGGTTAATGGACGACGTGATTCAGACCGATGCCGCGCTCAACCCGGGTAACTCGGGGGGACCGTTGGTCAATTCACGTGGGGAGGTGATCGGCGTCAACACGGCCATGATTCTGCCGGCACAAGGAATCTGTTTTGCGATCGCCATCAACACGGCGCGGACCGTCGCCACACAGCTCATCGCCTTCGGCCGAGTGCGACGCAGTTACATCGGCGTGGCCGGCCAAAACGTGCTATTGCCTGAGTGGCTGCTCGACCGTCTCGGCCGCGCCGAGCCGGGCGCGATCCTGGTGGCGCATGTCGAACCGGGGAGCCCAGCGGATGCCGCCGGGTTGGTGAGCGGCGACTTGATCCTGGCGCTGGACGATCGGCCGACACACAGCATCGACGACCTGCACGGCATCCTCACCGCCGAGCGCGTGGGGCAACATACGATGCTCACGGTGCTGCAAGACGAGCGCGAACAGCAACTCTGGATCGAGCCGGGCGAGATGCCGGCGTCGTAGTCGGGCAGCGCGAGCATTGCCGGGCAGAACTAAGCAGCCACGCTGCGGTCGCCATCGCCTGCGTGGCCTTCTGCCGTGCTCTCCGAGAGCGCTTGTTGCAGATCGCCCCACGTCATCGACCGGCCCTCGATCTCCAGCGGCTGCTCGCCCGAGGGATCGCAGACGACGTCGACCGTCCCGTCGTCATCGCGCTGCGCGTCTAAGCTGCGCAGCAGCCCGTCGCGGACGGCCTGACGAACCAGTTGTCCGCGGCTGGCAGCCAGACCGCTGGCAGACCCGTCGGCAGCAAGCACTCTGCGTACGAGGGCTAACAGGTACTCGTCCGGAATTTCGACCGTTTGGGGAACGTAAACCTTGAACTCCATGGCCGATCCTCGAGCCTAACGACAGAGATAACCCAGCTACAATCGCGGCGCCGGCGCAACGACGGCGCGGATGCCCCCTGACGAGGGACGTTTCGCTTATCGGTCAGCCGGCCTGGCAGACTCTATCGATTCTGCCGATTGCGCGGTGTCCCCGACTTGAAGTGCTAGCAGCGTGCGCGCGCGAGCTTCGGCCGCCCTGCCGAGCCGGCTGTGGATGCCCCACGACGCGTCCTCCAACGGATGGCGACCGGGTACGATGTGGCGAGCCTCTCATCGATCAATCGCCTCTAGTGCTCCGTCAACACTTAGTTTTCGAGTTGGAGCTATCCGGCGGAGCACTACCTTGTTATCTGCGCCAAAGCACTTGCGTCTTTGGCGACCGTTGCGCGTCGGTGCGAATGAATCGGGCTGACTCTCCACTAGAACCGACCAGTTGCTAGCCAGCGGATTCGACGTGAAATGCGATCCCGACGAACTTGCCCGGGCGGCAGTCTGCCTCAAGGAAGCCGGGCGTCTGGTGGCGTTCACCGGCGCTGGCTGCTCGGCGGAGAGCGGGATTCCGACGTTTCGAGATCCCGGCGGCCTGTGGAGCGAGTTTCCGCCGGAGGAGTTCGGCAACCTGGCCGGACTCGCGCACATCGCACTCCGCGAGCCAAGGCGGCTCGCCCGGTTCGTGCAAGCCGTCTTGGAACCCGTCGTGGCGGCGCGGCCGCACGCAGGGCACCAAGCTTTGGTTGAGTTGGAGCGGATCACGAAGACGACCGTCGTCACGCAGAACGTCGACGGATTGCACCAACAAGCCGGCAACGGTCGCGTGCTCGAGGTCCACGGTTCGCTGTTTGAGATCGTCACCCGCCGCGGCAGGCCCGTCCGTCGGCTAACGCGCGATGATCTTGCGGGCGTGCTCGAACAGGTTCGCGCGGCCGCGTGTGGCCAATTCCCGTTGCCGCGCTCGCTGTGGGCTTTGCGGCGGCTGGTGAAGCCCACGCTGGATGGGTTTCATCGCCCGAACATCGTGCTCTTCGGCGAGATGATGGCCGAACCCGCCTACAGCGAAAGCCTGGCAGCCGTCGAGCAGTGCGATTGCCTGTTGATGATCGGCACTTCAGGTGAGGTCTACCCGGCCGCGCTGTTCCCGCATCAGGCGCAGGCCGCGGGGGCCAAAGTGATCACCATCGACCCTCATCCGCAACTGGGCGACATCCGTTTGAGCGGCACCGCGGCAACGGTCCTGCCCCGGCTGCTCGAACGAGTGTCAGCGCCGCCCGGCGCCGGTGAGCATTGACTCCGCCGCTGGGCATGGCGATGCTCTTCAGTCGAGGTCTTCGGATCAATCCTTCGCAGACACCCGGGAATCGCTTCCATGCGCTTGTGCCGAGTTCGACATCACGGCGAGGCAGCGGCGGCGTTCTACGCGGACGATGTCGTAGTGCCGCTGCCGGCTGCAGCCGCTGCGCATCGAGACGCAGGCGAAGGCAGCCTCGAATTGCCATTGAAAGATGACCTGATCACACTGCTGCCGCCAGACGGCCCCTACCATCAAGCCGCCCAGCAACTCTCCGCCTGGGTCGAGCAGCATCGGGACCAAGTGCCGGACGATGCCAAGTTACGGACCGATCAATGCGAGCTGTTGGTGCCGGTGCCGCGGCCGGAAAAGATCTTCCTGTTGGCGGGCAATTACGCCGAGCACATCGAGGAAGGCGGCGATCGCGCGGCCGAGCGGGCCGAGACGTTTCCCTACGTGTTCATGAAGCCGGCGACGACGCTTACCGCACCAGGTCAACCCATCACGCTGCCGGCCGTTTCCCCGAACGCGATCGACTGGGAACTCGAGCTGGCCGTCGTGATGGGTCGTCGGGCGAAATGCGTGAGCGAGGCCGAGGCGCTGGACTACGTGGCGGGCTACACGGTGATCAACGACATCTCGAACCGCAAGTTCCGGCCCAATCCCGATCGCAAGCAACGGCCGCGCGACGCGTTCTTCGACTGGCTGCACGGCAAGTGGTTCGATAGCTTCTGCCCCTGCGGCCCATGCATCACGTCCGCCGATGCGATTGCCAATCCGCAGTCGCTCGCCATGCAACTCGCGCTCAATGGCGAAGTGCGGCAGGACGCCAGCACGGCCCAGCAAATCTTCCCGGTGGTGGCCGTCATCGAATTCATCTCGCAGATCGTCACCCTGGAACCCGGCGACATGATCTCAACCGGTACGCCCAGCGGGGTGGGGCACACGACAGGCACGTACCTGAAGGCCGGCGACGAGTTGTGCGGCACCATCGAATCGATCGGCGCGCTGCGAACGACCGTCGTTGACGATTCATCGGCCCCGTGACGATGCAGCCCCCAGCCGATCGAAGCGATATGGATTGTGAACCCGCGATATACCTTCCGCCCGAACGCTTGCCGCTGTTGATCACGGGCGTCGCCGGGGTGGCTGGGTTCAATGCGCTGCACTACTTCCAGGCGCGTTACCCCGGCCAGGTGATCGGCCTGCGGCAACGCGACAATTGGCGGCTGGCCGGTCCGGGTATCGTCGCCTGCGATGCCGAAGACCGGCTCGGGCTGCGTGGGCTGTTTCGCCAACATCGATTCCGCTCGGTCCTCAACTGCGCCGGCAATTGCGCGCTGAAGAGCTGCGAGCTGGCGCCACAGATGGCCTGGCGGATCAACGTCGAAGGCGCGCGAAACCTGATCGAAGCGGCCGCTGAAAGTTCCGCGCGACTGGTGCATCTGTCAATCGATCTCGTCTTCTCCGGTACCGGGAGCGGCGGCTACCGGGAACACATGCCCACCGACCCGGTGACCGTGTATGGCACCACCATGGTGGCAGGAGAAGAGCTCGTACAAACCCACCTGCCGGCGGCTTGCATTTTGCGCATCTCCCTGCCGATGGGCGTCAGCTTCAACGGACACGCCGGCGCGATCGACTGGATTCAGTCGCGCTTCAAGAAGGGCCGCCCGGCAACGCTGTATTTCGACGAGGTGCGCACGCCCACCTACGTCGACTGCATGAATCGCATGTTCGAGCAGCTTCTGGCGAGCGACGTGGCCGGACTGTTCCACGCCGGCGGGCCGCGGCGCTTGAGCTTGTACCAGATTGCACAGATCGTCAATCGCATCGGTGGTTACGACCCGCGGCTGTTGATCGGCATCCCGCGCCGCGACGCGGGCCCCATGCCGCCGCGAGCCGGCAATGTCGCGCTCGACTCGTCACGGCTTACCGAACTGCTTGGCTCGGATGCCCTGCATCCCTGGCCGCTGGACGATGCTTGCGTCCCCTCGGGCATCGACTGGCACTTCGCTCGACCCCGACTCGAACGCGGCTCGCCGGGCTGGTTGTCCGAGGTTCTCTATCGCAATCCGCGACGCGCTCAGTATCCGGTCCCCCTGCAGCTCTGCGGCTGATCTTGCCGCAGTTTGACGTTTGTGATAGCACTCTGCCCCCGCGTGGGCCGCACTGCGCGGAGGTGCGCGCTCTGTGCTCGAGGAAACGGAAGGCGTCGTGGCTGCGAATCCCCCTGAATCACTCGTTGCCGAGCTGGAGTCGCTCGCCTTAGCGACCGAAGCGCAACTGCGCGCCGTCGCCGGTCGCGTCCGCAAGCTGGCCCGCGACCTTCCGCTGTTCGACTCGGTGTGGGTCGACGCGCTGGCCAACGCGCGGATTCTCACGCCTTACCAAGCGCGGGAAATCAATGCCGGCCGCGGCGAGCATCTCGCGGTCGGCCCATACGTGCTGGTGGAAAGAGTCTCGACCGCCGGACTCAATCAGGCCTTTCTAGCCCGACACCGGCAATCGGGTCTTCTCGCTCGCCTGGTGATATACGCATGCGGCGAGCACGAGATCGACTCTCTCACGAACCAACTCAGCGACATCGTCGCCCGCGCCCATGACATCGACACCGCAACTCTCGCGGTTCCGCGCGAAGTCGGCAAACGCAGCGGCGACGTCTGGATCACATCAGATCACCTGCCGGGAACCATCGCGTCGGACTGGATGATCCGACGCGGCCGCCTGCCACCTGAAGCGGTGTTGGAAATCGCGCGGCAAATGGCTGCCGCGTTGGCACTGGTAGAAGAACGCGGACTGCTGCACGGCGATATCTCAGCGCAGCAGCTTGTGTTGCGTACCGACGGGCGAATTGCTCTCACCGACATGGGGCTGCGGGCAATCTTGCGCCCCACCGAAGGATTCGCCCGTGCAAATGTACCGGTCGAGGCGCTCGACTACCTGGCTCCGGAGCGGGTTGCGCGAGGATCGCCGCCGACCGTCGCCAGCGACATCTACGCCTGTGGTTGCCTGTGGTGGCACCTGCTAACCGGCCGACCGCCACTGGCCGGCGGTAGTCCGATCGCCAAACTCAACGCAGCTCAGCGCCCGCGGATCATCGACGCGCAGCGACTCGCCCCAGGCACGCCGCAGCCGCTCGCGCGAGCCATCGCCGCCTGTCTGCGTGTCGATGCCGGCGAGCGTCCCGATTCCTTTCAGCGCGTGGCATCGAGTTTGGGTCCACCGACTGTACAGGGTCGCGCGACACTCGTGAGCATATTGCGTGATGACGGTCCGCGCCGCAAACAGGTCCGCGTGGCAGCGACGGTCGCCAGGCAGCGTCAGCACAGTTCCGTGTGGATGGCGGCGCTCGCCGGCTGCGTATTAGCGTTGGGCGTCACCTTGTGGCCGGCGTGGAGTCGCTACTTCCCCTGGCACGCCGCACCCCCGGCACACGGAGCCACTGTAGAGACAACCAACGGCGCTGCCCCTGACAGTGACGCGCTGAACACGACAAACGAGCAGGCGCACGGCATGGCCGGCGACGCCGGCGCCGAGCCGCCGCAGTCGGCAGCGTCGCCACCGTTGACTGGCGAAACTTCATCCGGGCAGCCCGTATCGACGGGCGAACCGGGCTCGCCAAATGCAACGCGACCGACGCTCGTGCTGCCAGCCGAGCAACCGCTGCACATCGAACAGTTACGGTTAATCGACGGGCAACTGGTCACGGGTCCGCGCAATCACCGTCCCACGGTCGTGCTCGACCACGGCGAACTCCAGATTGCCGCCGAGGGCGTCCGGTTCGTCGGCATCGATTTCGTGGCTCACCGCGCGGACCCCGAAAACCAACATGCGTTCTTGCGCGTCACTGCGTGGCAGGCGGAGTTCATCGGCTGCACGTTTCGTTGCAGGGCGAATGCCGCCGGGGCCCGCCCAGGCATCGTTTGGGCGCCTGGCCAACAGCAATCGGGAGTGGCCCAGGACTTGGCGACCGGCGACTTGCGATTCACCAACTGCGTCTTTCAAGGCACCAGCGCCGCCATCGCCTGCGCGCCAGCCCGTGCCGTTGCGCTCGATTTCACAAACTGCCTGCATTTAGGGCCTGGACCACTCGTTTCGTTGGCCGATGTTCCACCTGCCGAGGCGCCGGTCTTACTGGCTCTGGAGCGCGTGACGATGCGGCAAGCAGCGGCGCTTGTCGAGTGCGGCATGATCGAATCGCGACACGCGCAATCTTCGCTGGTAGTTGGCGCCCAGGCCAGCGCATTGGTGCCGCGCGACGATGGTGCGCTGGTCATCTTCCGCGGCCCCGACACGTTCGACGCCCCCTGGCCCGCGCTGCGTTGGAGAGGACAGGGATCGATCCTCGCCGGACGTGCCCCAGTTGCCGGCTGGCGGGACAACGTTGCCGGCTGGAAGGACGACGCCGGACTCACAT
>CALKYM010000139.1 GCA_938003525.1 uncultured Planctomycetales bacterium
CAGCAGGCGACCAGCGCGATGCACTTCATCGAACTGTATGGCCAAGCTGTCGCCGAGCTCGTCAATCGGGCGCTCGATGACATGACGCCGGTCGAATCGACGCCGCTTGATGTCGCGTCGGAACGCGTCGCGCTGCGGCTGGATAATCGAGGTTATCGACAAGCGCGAGCCGTCAACGTGCTCACCCGGCCGGCTTTCGAAGCAACGGACGATCCTCTGCAGTTCGGCGAAGCGCTCGCACCGACAGAGCTCGACGGCGACCAGGTGTTGGCCAGCGAGGTAGCGTGCCTGCGGTTGGGCGAACTGCACATTGCGGCCATCCCCGGCGAGCTCTATCCGGAGTTGGTGTACGGACACTTGCCCCCCGCTGATCCGGCCGCCGACTTCCCCGGCGCCCCGCCTGAGCCGGCGATTGCCGAGTGGCTGCCTGAAGAGCGGCTGCTGGTGTTCGGCTTGGCGAACGACGAGGTGGGATACATCGTGCCCCAGCGGCAGTGGGACACGGAGGCACCTTTCGCCTTCGGGCGCGAGCGCCCGCAGTATGGAGAGGTCAACAGCCTGGGGCCGCACACTGCGCGTTCCATCATGGAATCGCTGGCCCGCTGCGCGGACAAACTGCGTCGGCAGTCACAGGGCGAATAAGCCCCGAGATGCCCGACAGCGCAAGAGTTTGGCAGCCGGCGACCATTTGCGTTAGCCTGTTGGCGATGAGGGTGGCGTGCCACGAGTGACGCTGCCTGCTCGCCCACCTTGCGGAGCCACCAGCATGCCGGCTCGCGCGTCCAAAGAATTCCACCATCCGCGGCTCTCGCGGCGCTGCGCGCTGCAGGCGGGCGCCGTTGGTCTGCTGGGGTTGGGAAGCCAGCATCTCTCGGCACTGCGGGCGGCCGCTGACGATGCCCAGGTCGCGCCGCGGGCCAGAACGTGTATCTACATTTTCCTTTCCGGCGGGCTCGCGCAGCACGACAGCTTCGATCTGAAACCCGAGGCACCGGAAGACGTGCGGGGCGAGTTTCGGCCGATTGCCACGGCCACGCCGGGCATCGAGATCTGCGAACATCTGCCGCTGTTGGCCCAGCGGAGCCAGCATTGGGCGCTGGTCCGCTCGCTTTCGCATCCGTCGAACGACCATTCGGCCGGTCACCACATGATGCTCACCGGCCGCACGCAGTTGCCCACCGGCTTCGATAGCGGGCGCCCCAAGCCGAGCGACTGGCCGTGCATCGCGTCGGTGGCGGGCGACGTGACCGCACCGCGGAACAATCTGCCGCCGGCGGTCGTGTTGCCCGAGAGGCTCGTCCACTATTCGGGCCGCGTGATTCCCGGCCAATTCGCCGGCGTCATGGGACCGCAGCGCGATCCGTGGTTTGTGGAAGCATCGCCCTACCATCCGCGCTCTTACGGCGCTTATCCCGAGTACGCGTTCGATCATCAGCAGCGCGGGGCCGAAGACACGCGCGTGTTTGCCGCGCCGAACTTGACGTTGCCTCACGGGCTGACGCGGACGCGCTTTCAAGGTCGCCTCGGTGTGCGAGCCGCCATCGAAGGCCAGCAGCGGCGCTTGGCCGGCGCGGCAGAAGCGGCCGAGTTCGATCGGCATTGGGACGGCGCGATTTCGTTGTTGGCCGATAGCCAGGTGCAGCAGGCCTTTGATGTCACCGGTGCCGACGAGCAAACCCAACAGCGGTACGGCAAGAACTCGTTCGGCTGGTCGCTGTTGATGGCGCGGCGATTGGTTGAAGCCGGCGTGAACCTGGTGCAGGTGAATCTCGGCAACGACGAGACCTGGGACACGCACGGCAATGCGTTTCCGCATTTGCGCGAGAAGCTGTTGCCGCCCATGGACCGCTCGGTTTCAGCTTTGATTGACGACCTACACGAGCGCGGGATGCTCGAAGACACGTTGATCGTGATGGCGGGCGAGTTTGGCCGCACGCCGAAGATTTCGCTGTTGCCCCAACACTACAAGCAACCGGGCCGCGATCATTGGGGCGCGGTGCAGACGGTGTTCTTCGCCGGCGGCGGCGTCCGCGGCGGCACGGTGATTGGCTCGTCCGACAAGCTGGGAGGCCATCCTGCCAGCGCCCCGCAAAAGCCCGAGAACATGGCGGCCACGATCTACCGGTCGCTCGGCATTCCGCAGACAGCCGTCTGGCACGACGCCGTCGACCGCCCACATCACGTCTATCACGGCGAGCCGATTCCCGGGCTGCTCGGTTGAGGCTCGAACGCCACACGGGCGAATTGAGCGCTCAGCGGCGGCACTCGGTGAGGAACTTGACCAGATCGACAAGCTCTTCGAAGGAAAGCTGCTGGTCGAGGCCGGCGGGCATGATCGAAAGCGTGCCGGGCTGACGTTCTTCAATGTCATCCTTCGGAATGCGGAGCGTCTTTTGGGCATCGATCGTGAGCACGAGCTCGTCTTCGGTTTCGTCGCGGATCAAGCCGTTGTAAACCTGCCCGTCGACGGTGGCGACGATCACCGGCTCGTAGCTGCGCACGAAGCTGGCGCTGGGGAAGAGGATGGCTTCGGCCAGATCGCGGGGCGAGCGGATGCGACCGATGGACGTCAGGTCGGGGCCGATCTGCCCGCCCAGGTAACCGATCTCATGGCAGGCCGCGCAGGCCGCCTTGCTGCTATTGAAGACGGCCTGACCGCGGCGGATGTCACCTTGATCGAGAGCGGCCAGCACGGTTTCCAGTTTCTCGATCCGCGCCGCACTTTGATCGGCGATCGACTTAAGCACCGCGCGCCCCTGCTCGGCAACATCAGCGCCGAAGTCGGTGAACAACTCTTCGAGCACCGCCACGTCGAGTGATGCTGCCGCAGGAGCGCGGGACAGCGCGGAGACGAGTGCCAGGCCGACGGACGGCCCGCGCGCGGGATTGAAAAGCGGCACGAGCTGCTTGAGCTCCATCGGTCCTGTGGTCGCCAGTGCATCGGCCACGGTGTAGAGCTGTGGCTCATCGAGCGGGCCGCCGCGAAGCGTATCGACCGCGAGGGCACGGACGGCGGGGGGATGATCGATGGCCAGTGCGCTGCACACAAACTGCAAGATCGGCGCCGGCAGCGGTTCATCGCGCCGCACCAGCGCCAGCGCTTGCAGACGGACGTCATCGGCAATGTCCGGATTCTCAATGACGCCCGCCAGTGCTTGCGGAATAACGCCTTCAGTGGGGCGGTCTTCAAACGAAGCAATTGTGTGTACTACGTCGCGGGCTCCAGCGGCTTCGCCGGTGGTCAAGAGCGCGGCAAGAGGAGCAGCCCATACCTCGGGCAAGGTTTTCAAGTTGGCGGCGCGCAGAGCGGCCAGAACCACTGCGCGCCGCGCAGGCGGCGTGGTGCCGGATTGGAGTGCTGTTGCCAAGAGCGACTGCATAGCGGGATCGGCGGCAAACGAGGCGAGACGCGCCGGCAGCGCCGAAGCGACATCGTCGGTCCACTCCGTTTCTTCGAACACGGTACGGAAGTACTCGACCATCGCCGGGGCCCATTCTGGATGCCGCTGCGCGATCCACCACGCAGCCTCGGCCAGTGCCGGGTGCGCCGCGTCGAGGTAGGCAACAACCTCTGTCGCCGCGAGATCGCCACCGGGCATTTCGGCCAGGGCGATCAAGGCGGCCTTGACCACATCGGCATCGTCATGCGCGAGACCCTGGCGGGTCATCGCCGCGTCGCCGATGTCGATCAGGGCGTAGATCAGCGAGTGTTCCAGCACACGGTCGACGGGCTCTGCAGCGGCCGACAACAGCGCGGGGACGCTGCTGGACAAGCCGATGCGGCCGAGCGCTTCGGCCGCGGCGCGGCGCTGGTGGGGCGAGTCGGCGGAAAGCAATTCGGTCAGCGCGCTGAGGGCC
>CALKYM010000140.1 GCA_938003525.1 uncultured Planctomycetales bacterium
GGACATTGGGACGACACGCTGTTGATCTACACCAGCGACAACGGAATGCCGTTTCCCGGCGCGAAGACCAACTTGTACGAACCGGGTATGCGATTGCCGCTGGTTGTGCGCCGTCCGAGTCAGGAAGCCGGAGTCGTATCGAAGGCCCTGGTGAGCTTCGTCGACTTTGTGCCCACGATCCTCGAGTACTGCGGCGCGGAGGGGCCCGCGTACGATCTGCATGGTCGCTCGCTGTTGCGAATCCTCGAAGAGAGTGATCCGCCAGGTTGGGGTCAGGTCTTCGCTTCGCACACGTTCCACGAGATCACGATGTACTACCCCATGCGCGTGATTCGCACCGCGCGGTACAAGTACATCTTGAATCTGGCTGACGGGTTGCCGTTCCCCTTTGCCAGCGATCTGTATGCGAGCCCTACTTGGCAGGCTGTGCTTGCGGGCAACTTCGAGAAATACGGCGCGCGACGCGTCGAAGACTACATTCATCGCGCGCGGCACGAGCTGTACGATCTTCAGAGCGATCCGCAAGAGGTCATCAATCTGGCGGACGATCCCGATCACGCCGAAGTGCTGGCCGATTTACAGCAACGCTTGCGCGCGTTTCAGCAGACGACGGGCGATCCGTGGAGCGTGAAGTACCGCTACGAGTAGCCACGTACAAGAGCGGGAGTTCGTGCGCGCGGTATTCGCCGCACTTCCCGGTCGCGGCGCCAATTCGTTCGAGCGGGCGACGCGAACCTTTTGCGGCGGCAAGCCTCCCTGCTGTTAGTGTGCGAGCGGCGCGCATCCATTCGCGCCGCAGGCTGCCGTCGTGCCATCGCATCGACCCGGTTGGCGTGGTGCCGTGCGCTTCGGTCAAGCGCGGCAAACGTGGTTTGACCACTTTCGGGGCGGGCGATATAGTGCCCTATCTTTCGGCAGGAGCATTACGCACGCACGATGGCTACCAACGTCGCACCTGCGCTCGCCGCGCGTGGATTAGGGCAAACACAACGCCGCGATAACTGGTGGGTGGGGCCGCTGCTGACGGCGACCACTCTGATCGTGCTGGGGGGTTACGGAACCTTCCGGGCCTTCTACAACGCCGAATATCTGGTCGATGCCGAGAGCGGTTCGGCTCACATTCTCTCACCGCTCTACTCGCCGCTGATCCTGCTGCCCGAGAGTTTCTCCTGGATCTCGCCCGCGTTCCTGATTCTTTGGGCGCCGGGTGGTTTCCGCGTCACCTGCTACTACTACCGCAAGGCCTACTACCGCGCGTTCTTCCTGGATCCTCCGGGCTGCGCGGTGGGCGAGCCGCGCAATCAGTACCAGGGCGAGACGGCGCTGTTTCTATTTCAGAACCTGCACCGCTACTTCATGTATCTGGCGCTCGTGTTTCTGGTGATCCTTTCCTATGACGTCGTGCTGACCTGCATCTGGCCAACCGACGACGGCGGACACACGTTTGGCATGAGCGTCGCTACCTTGGTACTAGCAGTGAATGTCCTGTACCTGACGCTCTACACCTTCTCGTGCCATTCGCTGCGCCACCTGATCGGCGGCAGTGTCGATTGCTTCTCGTGCGTGGCGATGGGCGACGCGCGGTACCGGGCGTGGATGGGCGTTTCGAAGCTCAACAAGAATCACATGACATTTGCCTGGATCAGCCTCTTCACCGTGATGGGGTCCGACCTCTACGTGTGGCTGATTGCCTCGGGAACCATTCCCGATCTGCGGATCATTTGACGCATGAGCAAGTACGAAACGCACGAGTATGACGTCGTGGTGGTCGGCGCTGGCGGTGCCGGGTTGCGCGCCGCAATCGAGTCGTCGTCCCGGGGAGCCCGCACGGCGCTGGTTTGCAAGTCGCTCTTGGGCAAGGCGCACACCGTGATGGCCGAAGGTGGTGTGGCAGCGGCGCTGGCGAATACGGATACCCGCGACAACTGGCAGACGCACTTCCGCGACACGATGAAGGGCGGCAAATACCTCAACCAGTGGCGGATGGCGCAGCTTCACGCCCAGGAGGCTCCCGAGCGCGTGCGCGAGTTGCAGGAGTGGGGGGCGGTGTTCGATCGCACCCGCGACGGCAACATGCTGCAGCGCAACTTCGGTGGACACACCTATCCGCGTCTGGCTCACGTGGGCGATCGCACGGGACTGGAGATCATCCGCACGTTGCAGGATCGCGGCGTGCACCAGGGGATCGACGTCTTCATGGAGTGCACGATCCGCCACATCCTCAAAGACGGCCAGCGCGTCGCCGGCTGCATGGGCTACTACCGCGAGAGCGGTCGGTTCGTGGTGTTCAGCGCCAAGGCGGTGATCCTGGCCTGTGGTGGCATCGGTCGCTGCTGGGAGATTACTTCCAACAGTTGGGAATACACGGGCGACGGCCACGCCATGGCGCTGTGGGCGGGCGCGGATCTGATCGACATGGAGTTCGTGCAGTTCCATCCCACCGGGATGGTCTGGCCTCCCAGCGTGCGCGGCACGTTGATCACCGAAGGCGTCCGTGGCGAAGGGGGCGTGCTGCTCAACAGCGATCGCAAACGCTTCATGTTCGACAACGTCCCCGAGATGTTTCAAGGTGACTACGCCGAAAGCGAGGAAGAAGCGACCCAGTGGGTGCAATCCGTCATCGCCGGTCGTCAGGCCGAAGCGCGGCGGCCGCCGGAACTGCTGACGCGGGACGTTGTCGCGCGGGCCATACGCAAAGAAGTTCGCGCCGGCCGCGGTTCGCCGCACGGCGGAGTGTTCCTTGATATTGCTTCGCGCCGCACGGCCGAAGAGATCCGTCGCAAGCTGCCCAGCATGTATCACCAGTTCAAGGAACTGGCCGACGTCGACATCACGACCGATCCGATGGAGGTCGGCCCCACGTGTCACTATGTGATGGGTGGTGTCCGCGTCGATGCAGAGACGCAGGAGACGACTCTTCCCGGACTGTACGCGGCCGGCGAAACAGCCGGAGGCATGCACGGCGCGAACCGCCTGGGCGGCAATTCGCTTTCCGACTTGCTCGTATTCGGCAAGCTGGCGGGCGAACACGCGGCGCAGAGCGCGGCGGCAACATCGGCCGCGGCGACGATTAACGAAGACGAAGTCGAGCACGTGGCGCAGCAGATGCACGTCCCCTTCAACGGCGCCGGCGACGAGAACCCCTATGCCATGCACGAAGAGCTGCGGAGCTTGATGCAAAACAACGTGGGCATCGTCCGCACGGCAGACGATTTGCAAAGCGCGCTGGATGAGATCGAGCAACTGCGTTCGCGCGCCAAGCAGGTCAAGGTCGGCGGCAACATTCAGTACAACCCCGGCTGGCACCTGGCGCTCGACCTGTGGAACATGCTCGACATCAGCGAGGCAGTTGCCCGTGCGGCGCTGGCCCGCGCCGAAAGTCGTGGCGGGCACACCCGCGAAGACTTCCCCGATTCGGACGATACGTGGGGTAAGCAGAACAACATCGTGCGGCAGACGGCCGACGGAATCGAAGTCCGGCAACAGCCGCTGCCCGAGCTGCCCGGGGAACTGGCGCAGCTTTTGGAGAAGTAGAGCATGGCCGAGCAAGTCACTCTCAGCATCTATCGCGGCGACCGCGAGCAGGGCGAGATGGTCGACTACACGGTCCCGGTCGAGAGCGGGATGGTCGTGCTCGATGCCGTGCACCAGGTGCAGGCTTTGCACGCCCCCGATCTGGCCGTGCGGTGGAACTGCAAGGCCGGTAAGTGCGGCTCGTGCGGTGGTGAAGTGAACGGCAAGCCGCGGCTGATGTGTATGGATCGCCTCGATCGCTATCCGCGCGGTGAGCCGATCACCGTGCGGCCCATGAAGTCGTTTCCGGTCGTCAAGGACCTGGCCTGCGACGTCAGTTGGAACTACGAGGTCAACAAGCAGATCCCTGCCTTCCAGCCGCGCGCCGATGGCGAGCGGCGTTTTTCGCAACAGGAAGCCGATCGCGTGCAGGAGTTCCGCAAGTGCATCGAGTGCTTCTTGTGCCAAAACGTGTGTCACGTGCTTCGCGAACATGACAAGCACGGTGAATTCGGCGGCCCGCGTTTCTTCGTCCGCACCGCCGGATTGGAGATGCACCCGCTGGACGAAGGCAACCGACTCGAACTGCTCAAGAACGAACTCGGCATCGGCTACTGCAACATCACCAAGTGCTGCACGGAAGTCTGCCCCGAGTCGATCACCATCACCGACAACGCGATCATTCCCCTCAAAGAACGCGTCGTCGACGAGTTCTACGACCCCTTGCGCAAGTTGTTCCGCATCGTCTCCGGAAACAACAACAAGCCAGCCTGACGGGGTGTGATTGGTGTCCGTTCACGTTGCCGCGGCGTTCATCTTGGGCGCGTAGGTCGGGGCTGCTCCCGACTCTCTTGCATCACGTGTTGTGCTCTTGTCAGGGTTAACACTGACCTACGAGAGAGTGTGCGCGTACATCAAGACAGTTTTTGCACTCCTCGAAAAATCGCGAGCGAAAAAATTTGCGCGCCGCGGCCGCTGGGGCTTTCGGCGGTGGTTCGGGTTGGTTCTAGATGGGCCGCTGCTGGTATCAATCCCGCAGGTGAGGCACCAGCAAGCCGCCCGGTTTGCCGATCGCCGTCAGACGACGCGCGGCGCGCCGGATCGTGGC
>CALKYM010000141.1 GCA_938003525.1 uncultured Planctomycetales bacterium
GTCATCCGCCATGATCAGTACGATATTGGGTGGGGTCGCCAGATCGGCACCATCTGCCGTCAAACCAGTCATCATCGAGGCAGACGCCAGCGCCAGCAGAAACGGCGGTGCAGTCATTTTGTGTAGCAAATGAACGCCTTTTGGAGCGGGGGGAACGTGGATGACTGGACGGCTAGACGCCGCATTTTCCTGCCCCTGGGCGATGTCCGACGACGTCTGTTCACGAAAGTCGAAGGTGTGATCGCCGTGGCTATTGCGGTGCTTGCCCGCTCAGTATCACCCGGCCGAATGAGTCGATCAATCTGCCCGCACCCCGGCGTGCCGCGCCGAAAGAGAACGCGATGCGTCAACACAAGAAACGACGTCAGCAGCACGGGTCGGTCTGGTATTGGAAGCAAACTGGCTGCTGGTATGTCACGCCACGCGGCACCAAGAGGCGGGTGCCGCTGTTCGACGAAGATGGCTGGCGGATTCGCGAGCTGGAGAACAAACAAGAGGCCCAGGGGGCCCTAGCCCGCGTCAAGCTAGCCGGCGATTGACAGCCTCAGGCGGAACCCGCCAGCGAAGACGAATGGATCGAGGCCGCACTAGCGGCAGGTGCTTGGCTGCGCGGGGTGTGCCTGGCAAGTCCGCCTCGGACGGTGGCTCACCGGCTGGGAACGACCGGCCATCCGCCGACCCTTTAGCGCCCGCCGGTCGAGATCACCACTGGAGCTTGGTTCCGGAGACGCACGGCCTTCGGTGGGGATGACTCAGGCGCTTTCGGCGACGACGAGCCGCTGAGATTTCGGTCAATGCGCTATCCACTTAGCCGCTAGTCGGTGACCGGGCTCGCGGTTGCCGCGGTACCTAGAAATCGAATTGATATTGCGTGTAGACGAAGTTCGCGTCGCCGCTGAAGGGGACTCCCGGCGTGTCGTAGTAGGCACCGGAGAAGAAGTGCGAATACCCCAGGACCAATGTCATGCGCGGGTTGATCGTGTAGCTCAGCAGCAGGTCGATTTCGTGTCCTAGATCCGCGCTTCCAGGAGTAACTCCCGGCGCAAAGGCTGTGGGAACGACCGTATAAGGCGTGTCGCTCGTGTCTTCCAGGAAGAAGTAGTAGTACCACAGCAGACACTTGAGCTTGTCGGCGGGCTGGAAGGTCAACAGCACGTTGGGAGATTCGATGTTCGAGCGGGCGAAGAGGTCCATGAACCCGAGATATTTGTGCGCCAGCGGAAAGAACTGGAAGTAGCCGTCGCCGGCTCCCAATCTTTCGCCGCCGGTAGCCCAGTCGTAGTAGACCCACAAGGCGGGGCTCCAAGGGGCATCGAACGTGCGGCCCAGTCCGCAGGTGCATGCGGCTGCACTGTGGCTTGAGTCGTCCGTGTCCGAGCCGAACTGATAGTTGCCCCAGAACTCGAAGGACCACTGATCCGAGAGCTGGCCCAGGTAGCGTCCGCCGAGCGAATCCACGCGTAGCCCCGTGGCGTCGTTGTCGAAGGCCAGCCAGAAGAGTTCCAGCTTGTCGTTCTGCAGTTGCTTGTAGTTGGAGTAGATGCCGTAGAACTGCTGTGTGGTAATCGGATTGTCGAAACTGCGCGTCGTCGGGAAGACCGGCTGCACCCAGAATCCATCGACGTTCCAGTTCCGCCCCGACCACATTAGTTTCCCGCCGTCGAACGTGCGGCGGGTGTTGGCCCAATCCAGCGGCGAGACGGCCCGCTGCGCGCCGTACAACAGCTCCTGACGGCCGACCCGACCAGAGAGTGTTCCGCCGCCGACGTCAAACAGTGGGCCATCGACGAAAAGATTCAGAAAGTCCGATCGATTCTCTTCGATCGGCCGCGGTGCCAGGTCTTCGTAATTGCTCACGGCGTCGATGTATTCTGCGTAGACTCGAAAGAGATCGCCCAGCCCGACGTTGGTAAACAGCCGAGTGCGATGTAGAAGAAAGTCGTCGTCGAGTCCGGTGAGCCCCAGGCCGCGGTGGTTTCGCTCGCTATGGTGGCGCGCACGGTACTGGCCGCCGAAGTCGATCGAGATCGAATCGCCGATCGTTCGTGCCTTGAAGGCGTCGCCCGGCCACCAGTTGACGTATTGCGGGTTGTTCAGATAGCTGAAATCGTTGTCGTAGAAGAGCGGTTTGTGCGCACCGCTCACTGCCGCTGCGAGTTCTTGCTCCGCTTTGGCTTTTGCACAGGC
>CALKYM010000142.1 GCA_938003525.1 uncultured Planctomycetales bacterium
ACCCACAGCCCCCGTGCTCACCACAATCCCAGGTGTGACTACACCACCGCCGCCGCCCGTTCCGCCACCGTTGTCGTCATCTCCTCCACCGCCGCCACCACCTCCTCCGCCACCGCCGCCGCCTCCTCCGCCACCACCACCGCCGCCGCCGTTGTCGTCGTCATCGTCGTTGCGGGGGTCGTCCTGCCCAAACGCAAACGGCGAGTTACCCGACAGTGACGGCAGCAGTTCGCAAAGGGGCGAGGCGACCAGCGAAAGCGTGACCAGGCAGCAAAGCGTCAGCGAAGACCGCTTCATCTGAAGACTCCTTGGCAGCCAGCCGAAGGCGACCAGCGCACCTGCGGTTTGGTGGGCACAGGCTTCAAACGTGACGGGATCATCTCGCGCAGGCAGCCGTGCAGATTCTCGTTGGATGGCGGTTGCGATCGAACGCGGCGTCGCGCCCGAAGTCGATGATGTACCACTGTTTAAACTATCCACAACCCAGCCGTGAATCAACGAAATCTTTTCGCACTGCGTCACAAAACCGCAGCCCTCCCGGGCATCCCGGGCGCATGTCGTACCGCGACCGAACTCTTGTTTCCACGCTGCGTCGAACCTTTAATTGGGATTTGCGTGTTGTATCAGTGGCGTCGCATCGTCTTGGCGGTCGCACAGCTCCCGCAGCGGCAGGAAGCCGCACTGCAGGGCAGACCAATCGAAGGGGCCTTTCCAGATGGCAAACAGCGGCCGAACGCGGCGCAGGTTCCGTGCTAGCGCGCGCGGAAGTCGATCCCGGAAACGGCGCGCCACGCTCGCGCGCTGTCGGCCTTTGCGTCTCGAGCAACTCGAACAACTCGTGCTGCTGACTGCCGTGCCTACGGGCCCCAACATCGGCATCCCGCCGTTCACCACGATTCAGACGTTGGAGCCGGAGAAGGATCAGGTCGACATCCAGGTGGCCACGATCTCGAGTACCTCGCCGCTGCTCAACGGCGATTTCATTGTCGCGTGGCAGCACGAGTTCGATTCTCCCGAACGCACCGACACGGACATCTTCTATCGTTTGTACGACGCGAACGGCCTTCCCAAAACGTTCGCGCTTTCGGCCGATGACTTCCTGCTCCTCGACGAGCAGGACCCACGTATCGACGCGGCCGATGACGGTTCGTTCGTCATCACCTGGGAAACGACAAATGAAAGTGGCGACCAGGATGTGATGTATCGCCTGTTCGACCCGACGGGCGCCCCGCTGACCACCCCACTCATCGCCCATGGGCCGGATGAACTCGATCAGCAGAATCCTGACGTGGCCATGTACGCCGATGGGGACTTCATCCTCGTTTGGGAAACCCAGGTCGACGAGGATGAGAATCTGCACGACATTCAGTTTCGCCGGTTCGAAGCCGACGGCACGCCCATCGACGACTCGCCGCTGGACGCCGCCGACGAAGATCGCGACGAGACGTTCCCGCGGATTGCCGTGCCCAAGGCGGCTAGCGCGGCGGTCGCCGACACGTTCATCATCACCTGGACCGACCTCTCGGATCGCGGCGATCACGACATCTTTCGTGATGTTCGCGATCGGGGCACGGGCGAGTCGATTACCGACGGGCCCGCTCTGGTGACCGACGAGGACGATACGCTGACCCGCGATCAGCTCCAGAGCGCCGTGGACGCCGACGAGATTGGCAACTTTGTGGTCACCTTTTACGAAATCGTCAGCGGATCGAATCGTGATGTCTTCTTGCGACTCTACGAACCCGATGGCTCTCCCGATCCGGATGCGGTGTTGCGTCTTCCGGTGGAAGACGATCCCACCGTGAGCGCCGACGAACAAGCGGTGGCGATGTCGGGCGTCGGTAGTTTCATTGTCGTCTACGAAGTGAACAACGGAACGAGCGATACGGTCGACATTCGCTATCGCTGGTTCGACGCCGAAGGATCAACGAGCGGCGTGCCGCAAAACCCGCTCTTGCCCGAACAAGAGCCTGGCGATCAGGATAACCCCGAGGTCGCCATCACCCGCAATGGCGAGTTCACGATCGTCTGGGACGACAATTTCTACGCCACGTCGTCGCCGTTTTTCGAGGAAGACGTCTTCGCCCGCAACTATCGCCACGACGTGAATACGGCCGGTTTGTACGATCCGGCGACGTCGACGTTCTTCCTCCGCAACAGCAATACCGAGGGTGTGGCCGATATCACCTTCAACTACGGTATCGTGGCCACGCCGCGGTGGGTGCCCATCATCGGCGACTGGGACGGCGACGGCGACACGACGATCGGCCTGTACGATCCGACCAGCGCCGTGTTCTTCCTTCGCAATCTGAATTCCGTCGGCCCGGCCGACGTCACGCCGTTCAATTTCGGCCTGCCGGGCTGGTTGCCGGTGGCAGGCGACTGGGACGGCGATGGCGTCGATACAATAGGCGCTTATGACCCCACGTCGGCGATCGTCTATCTCCGCAACTCGAACGACTCGGGCGTGGCCGACATCTCCTTCACGTACGGCCGCCCCGGTGGCGATCTCGTGCCGATTGTCGGCGACTGGGACGGCGATGGAATCGAATCGATCGGTCTCTACAATCCCACCCCACCAACGCCCGGAGTGGGCCGCTTCCTGCTGCGCAACGATCTGACCACCGGCGCGCACGACGAAAGATTCGACTTCGGCACGGAGAGCCTCTCGCCAGTGTCTGGCGATTGGGACCGCGACGGTGTCGATACGGTCGGCGTGTGGGATCCGGCGACAGCGTTGTTCTCGCTTCTGAACGAACACGAAGCGGGTCCTGCCGATATCGAGTTTCTGTATGGTCTTCCTTCGCCACCGACGGACGAGCCCTGGATCCCCATCATGGGCGACTGGGATGGACCCGGAGCCGATCCGCTCTTCGCCGCGGCCCCGTCGATCGAGCCACCCGCGAATGTTGAACCGCTGACCGCAGAAGCATTGCAGCCCATCGTCGACGCGGCGATTGCCAACTGGGTGGCCGTCGGACTCGACCCCCGAATGGCCGTCGGCTTGAGCCAGGTGCGCGTCGCCGTGGCCGATCTACCGATGTTTACACTCGGCACGTATGCAGCGGGCACGATCGCGATCGATAGCGATGCGGCCGGCTACGGCTGGTTTGTTGATTCCACGCCCAATATCAGTGAAGAGTTTACCGCCGCCACCGCCGACTCTCGATCACTGCACGCGGTCGACGCAGCTGCTAGGCAGCGATTCGATTTGCTGTCGGTCGTCACCCACGAGCTCGGCCACGCGATGGGGCTGGATGACCTCTTCGACGATGACGACGTGATGTCGGCCGTGCTCGAAGCCGGCGTAAGACGACTTCCTGCTGCCTACAATCTGTTCTAGGAACAGCAGCCCCGCGGCACGGCACGTCGTTCGCCACCCGAAGAATCAGTCGGGATGCCGAGAACTACGGTGCGTTGAGCTGCTGCCGCTCGACGTCCGGAAGCCGCAGGTTCTCCAATAGGGCGGCGAAGCGCTCGCGGGCCGCTTGAACTTCCGAATCGGTCGAGTCGGTCACGTCGCGGTATCCGCTGCCGTCGCGACGATCGCCGCAGTCGTAGAACGTGCCACCGCCGTCGAGCAGCCACCGCTTGTCGCGGAGAATCCTGCGATCGCCGAGAAAACTGAAAATCCAATCGCGATGTTCGGCCGCCGCACCCGTGAGAACCGGCGCCATGCTGCGACCGTCGACGTGGTGATTCCGGGGAATCGTCGCTCCGGCCATCTCGACCACCGTGGGTAAGACGTCTGACAGGTCGGCCAGGGCATCGCTGACCACGCCACCTTGTACGGTCCCCGGACAGCTCACGATGAGCGGCACGCGGGCGCCCGCTTCTGTGGCTTGTCCCTTGCCGGCGCCGGCCGTGCCGTTGTCGCCAGTGAAGATCACCACGGTTTGCTCGCGCAATCCGAGTTTTTCAAGGGCTGCAACGAGTTGCCCGATGACGTGATCGAGATACTCGACGTTCGACTTCAATCCACTCAGCGCGCGGCGGTCTGGGTGACCCGGAACCGGCGTTTCTTCCCACGGTTTGTGCGTCAGCAGCATCGGGTAGTAGACGCAAAATGGTTGGTCGCGATGGCGCTCCATGAAGTCGACGATGAATTCCACCAGCAGGTCGGGGCCGTAGTCGTCCGCTGCTGTCGGCATGTATTCGCCGTTGTGCATGATGGACGGATGCCAGAAACGCGCTGTCCGCCGGGCGTTCTCGCGGCGGCCGGTGTGCTTCACGCCCATGGGCAGATTGTGGTCGTAGGCCCACATGCGGTACTCGTCGAAGCCGCAATCGTGCACCAGCGTCGGCAGTTGGCCGGAGAGTTGCCACTTGCCGGCCAGCGCCGTGGCGTAGCCGCGCGGCTTGAGCATGTCGGCAAACGTGAGCTGCGCGCTGCCGATATCGTAAAGCGGTGAATCGGCACTTGGCGAATAGGCACGGCCAATGAAGTTGTACCAGCCGGTGGTGAAACCGTAGCGGCCGGTCATGATCATCACGCGGCTGGGCGAGCAAATCGGCGCGGCATAGCAAGTGCGAAACCGCATCCCTTCGGCCGCCAGTCGATCCAAGTGCGGCGTCTCGTGCTGGGGATGCCCGTAGCAACCCAGCTCGGCCGCGCCCAGATCGTCGGCCATCATGACCAGAAAGTTCAACGGACGATCCGCAGCTCGAAGTGCTGCCCCGGGCACGGCAACTACCAGCGTCACCAGTGCCGTCAGCAAAGCGATTCCACGAGTACTTCGGACCGTCGCGGATAGCGCTGCAGGCGTTCTCGATGGCCGGGCCGCAGGTTTCGATCGAGAGGACATGTGTTTCGGTTCTCAGTAGAGACTTGCGCCCGACACATTCACTGGGCGGTCGATTATGCGTGGTCGGGCGGCGCGCCGCAATTGTCCGGGTTACTCGGTGTAACGCCCGGCGCGCTTGCGTGTCATGCGTGCGGCACCCGTGTATCTTGAACGATCGGGTCGTAGCCGAAACTCGCGGGAGTCAGTCGTGAAGCGTTGGCAGGCGCTAAGAGAATTGCTCGATCAAGCGGCAGCCGGCAAACAGATCGGAACTCCGGTCGCCGCGCGGATCGTCGCTCATTTGACGGCCGATCACGGACACACCGTGCCGGCTGCCATCGCGGCGCTCGAAGCGACGCTCATTTGGTTCGACGATGAAGCGGCGTGGGTCAAAGCATCCGGCGACGCGGCCGCCGGCCAGGTGACGCTTCTGCTGAAGACGATCAAGGGGCGAACGGCGATCATCTCTGCCGGTACCAGCGGAGTCGGTCGACCTCTCGTCGAAGCCATTCTCTTCGGCACTCGCGGCATGGCGTCGTGTGAGACGAGCGACGCGATTATCACTTCAAGCGATGACGCAAGCGTGGAGATCTCTGCGCGGGGACGCGTCTTGCTAGATGCGATGCAGCAATCGTTGCGGACGGGCGGCGTGTGCCATCTCGCGCGGGGCGCGCCGCGGGAAATCAGCAAACGCGCCATGCCCCGAATGAATATCGATCACGGGCCAGCTCAAGGTAGCCCGACACAGCCTCCATACAGCCTACTGATGGTCGCCGGCGATCACACGCATCAGCCGATGTACGCCGCCGCTTTCGCACGTGATGACCGCTGCCGTCTGATCGGGGTCACCGATGAGCCCGATATCCCGGCCCGCCGTCAACAGCTCAATCGCGGCTTCGCCGAGCGGATGGGCGTGCCGCTGCTGGACGACTACTCGGCGGCGCTTGCCCGCGACGACGTCGACGTCGTTTGTGTCTGTGCAGAGCCCGAGCGGCGGGGACCGCTGCTGGTGCAGGCCGCCCGAGCCGGCAAACATTTGTACCTGGACAAGCCGCTGACGGGCACCGTCGCAGATGCGGCCGAAGTCGTCGCGTCCATCGAGGCAGCCGGCGTGCACGCGCACATGTTCAGCTTTGTGCATTCGGCGCTGGCCGAGCGACTTCGCGCGGCGCTGCAATCCGGCGATCTGGGTGATCTGCTGGCAGTGCACTTCGACGTCACCTTCGCCAAAGGCCCGGCAGGCACGGCTGACATTGCACGCGCCCGGCGTGAGTCGGCCGAGCCAACGCGTTTCGAACTTGCCGATGCCAAGCGCGAGCTGACGAACATCGGCGTCTATCCGCTAACGCAACTCGGCTGGCTGCTCGATCCGAACATCCACCGCGTCACGGCCGCGACAGGCAACTACTTCTTCGCCCAACATCAGGCGCGCGACATGGAGGACTTCGGCGCGATGCTGCTCGAACTTGACGGCGGCGTGACGGCTACCTTGATCGCGGCCCGCAACGGCTGGCGTTCGCATCCGGCATCCGGCCTGAACCGCGCCTACTTGATCGGCACGCGGCGGGCGCTAGTCGTTGATCTTTATCGCCCTCGCGTCGAAGTCTGGGCCGACGATAAACCGTGGGAAGCGCCGCCGCCTGACCCGGACGATCCGATGGGAATGTGGCCGGCGACGGATGCGTCGCAGCGCGTCGCCCCCAAGTCGGATTGGCTGATCGCGTCGCCAGACGTGGTGGGCCGCGACGTGAGCTACTTTCTGGATTGTCTGGAGACCGGATGTGCGAGCGACGTCTCGTACCGTCTCGCGGCCACCGCGACCGCCTGGCTGGCGGCCGCCTATCGCGCGGCCGCAGACGAACATACCGTACGTCTGTCTGACACCTAAGGCGCCGGCGGCGGAGGTTCAACGTCCGGCCAACGCGTCGACACTCTGCGTGGCGATATTAGTGCAATCGCCTAGCGCCGTGATGAGTTGATTGAGAGTGTCGGGCGAGTGGGCGGCCGAGAGACTGATCCGCAATCGCGACGTGTCCGGCGGTACCGATGGCGGGCGGATCGCCGGGACGTAGAGCCCGCGTTGACGCAGTTCGCGGCTGAGCGTGACCGCCTTCTCCGGCGCGCCGACGATCACGGGGATGATCTGACTGGCACTTGCGCCAATGTTCCAGCCTTGTGCAACGAGCGCGGCGCGAACATCGCCAGCGGCGCGCAGCAGTCGCTCGCGCCGTTGCGGCTCGTCACGCACGATGTCCAGCGCAGCCAGCGTCGCCTCGCAGGCGGCCGGGGGCAGGGCGGTGGAGAACATGTACGATCGGGCCCGGTGAACGAGCCACTCGATGAGCGACGGCGCGCCGCAGACGAATCCACCGATCGAGCCCAGCGCTTTGCTCAACGTACCGACGCGAATCGCGACGTCGTCGTGCACGCCAAGCTCCTCGGCCAGTCCACGGCCACCGGCGCCAAACACGCCGGTGCTGTGCGCCTCGTCGATCATCAACATCGACTGCGTCCGCCGCGCCAACTCGATAAGCTCGACCAGCGGCGGCCAATCGCCGTCCATGCTGAACAGCGCGTCGGTGACGATCAGCCGCCGCCGTGCCGCTCGATAGCGCTCAATCTCCCGCTCCAGTGCCGCGACGTCGGCGTGCGGATAAACACAGACTTCGGCCCGAGAAAGCCGGCAACCATCGATCAGGCTGGCGTGATTCAACGCATCGCTCAAGATCACGTCGCCGGGGCCTGCGAGCGCAGAGATCGTCCCCACGTTGGCGGCATAACCGGAGCTGAACACGAGCGCCGTCGCATTCTCGAACTCCCCCAACCGGCGCTCGAGTTCGGCATGCGCGGGAGTGTAGCCGTTCACCAGGGGACTGGCACCGGCACCCCAGGCGATACCGGTGGCTTGGGCCGCGTCGAGTAGCCGTTGATCGCAGGCCAGGCCCAAGTAGTCGTTCGAGCCGAAGTCGAGCAGCCGGTCGCCGCCGATCTCAATGAGCCCGTCGGCCATGCGACACGCCGTCCTCCGCTCGCGCCGCAGACCGCGCTCGTCGAGCAGATCGAGTTCGTCGTCAAGCCACGCCAACTGGCGTGCGTGATCGCCGGCAGACACTAGGTTCGACTCCCGCCACGAGTTGATCCGCGCTTCGCTTTCTTCTTCGTTGGTTTGCTGGCCCGCTTGGACGCGGACTTAGGAGCCACACTCGCGCGCTTCGCCCTCTTCTTGGAGGCCGACCTACCGGTGATACCGGCCAGGCGCAAGATCGCGTCAAACTCGGTCGCCGTGACCGGCTGCACGGAGAGTCTCGAGCCGCGTTTGAGCAGCATCATGTCTTCAAGCGCCGACTCTTCGCGCAAGCGCGGCAAGGGGATCAGCTCGTCGAAGCGCGATTCCAAACGGATGTCGACCATCTGCCAGATCGGATTCTCTGGCGAGGCTTTCGGGTCGTAGTGTCCGCCGTTCTTGTCCCACGCCGTGTCGTCGGGATACGCTTCGCGCACGACAGTGGCCGTGCCGGCGACGCCCGGCGGATCGGCACTGGAGTGGTAGAACAAGACGCGGTCGCCAATCTTCACCTCGTCGCGCAACAAATTGCGGGCCTGGTAATTGCGCACCCCGTCCCAGCACGTGGTCTGCTTGGGCGACGCTGCGAGATCATCGATTGAGAAGCTGCTGGGCTCGCTCTTGAACAACCAGTATCGAATGGGAGCCGACATGCGAAATGTTGGGTGCGAGGAAATGGCCCGAGACTTGCGGCAAGGCACGCCCGGCCGTGGGGCGCGTGGTCGAATTCTACGGACCCGGCCAAGCGTTGCAACGCGCGGCAGACCGCACTTATATCGACGCGGCGGCCAGCGACTCGGGATAGAGCGAGGCGGCAAAACAGTGGTCGACCGCCATCGATAACCCATTCGCTGCGTGGCGTTTATGACTCAGACGCAACTTTTCGCCGGCCGCCGGCGTAAAACCCGCAAGAGAGTCAATGCAGCGGCAACTATCTAGACAGCCATGCGGCACGAAGCACGAGCAAGCGACCCGAACACGGCGGCGCCGATCGACTGGTCGAGTGTGCTCAGTCAGCACAACCGCTGGCTGAGGACGGTGATCCTGGCGCGCGTCGGAGAGCCGCAAGCGGTCGACGACGTGTTTCAGGAAGTGGCCCTAGCTGCGGTGCGACAAAAGGCGCCACTCCGCGATCCGCGAAAGGTAGCGCCGTGGCTGTATCGCTTGTGTGTCGTTCAGTCATTGCTCTACCGCCGGCAGCATGGCCGGCGTCGCAAGCTGGTCGACCGCTATCGCGATCGTGCGGTCGAAGCATCGGGGCCGGGCGACGGCCTTGACTGGTTGCTTTCCGAAGAACGGCGGACGCTGGTGCGCGAAGCGCTACGTAATCTGCAGGGCCGCGACCGGGAGATCCTGTTGCTCAAGTACAACGAACGTTGGACCTATCGTCAGATCGCAGAGCATCTGGGCATCAGCGAAAGCGCGGTCGAAGCCCGTCTGCACCGCGCCCGAGCGCGGCTGCGGGAGCAATTGGGGCCGGTCCGAGAAACGGTTGACGTGCGATGACTCACGAAATGCAATCTTTCACGCCGGAAGAAGAAGCTCGCCTGCTCGATCGGCTCGTCGATGGCGAGCTGGATGAGGATG
>CALKYM010000143.1 GCA_938003525.1 uncultured Planctomycetales bacterium
CCTCGTCGCAGCAACTCTGAAATGGGTGAAGCTATCCATCCGCAACAAGACTCCTACCGAGTGCGGTGGGCCGTGCCCGTGGTCGTCGGCCTGTGTGTCGTTCCGGTCATCGCCCAGGCATGCGGCTTCACGACGCTAACAGTTTGGATGCTGCTCGAGGGCGGACCCTACGAGGTTATCGGCGCGCTGTGTGCCGCGTGCGCGGGTGTCGTGTTCGGCTACGTCCTACTTGCGCGTAGCGGTCAGGAGAAGGCATGGCAACAACGCCGGCAAGCCTTCTGGCTCGTTGCGCTGGCCCTCGTTTGCATGGTGATTGCAGGCGAGGAACTGAGTTGGGGGCAGCACCTCGCCAATTTCGTGGCTCCAGAGTGGGCGCGTGAGCACAATTTTCAACGGGAGACCAATTTTCACAATCTCCGCTACTTTCAAGATGCGCTCGGAGGGAACAGCGTTCAGAACCTGTTGATGTTCTCTACGCTCGTGTACCTGGCCATCGTGCCCTCCATTTGTTGGCTGATGCCACAGAAAACCAGTTGGATTCGGCGAATAGGGTTGCCCATTCCGCCCCCGGACATTGCCCGCGGGTGCGTCGTGCTCTGCATCGGGTTCGTTCTTATGAGCATCGTTTACGAAGACAGAGAACCCTTTCTGCGGATGAAGGCCACTGAGATTTTTGAGACGTCTACGGAGGCGCTGTTGTGCCTTTTCGCATTCGGATTGGCGACGACGGTTCCGGTTGCAGCCAGCCGACAGCGACGCGCGGCATTGGTGGCGGCCCTATGCGCCACAATCGTGCCGCTGGGCGTTGCATCGCTTGCGCGAATGCCTGAGTTATCCGCCGAGGCCGTTGGTGAGGAACTGGGCCGCTCCTACGCGGTGCTCGGAGAAGCCTACAGCGATGTGCAGCCCCAGCAGGGCGAGAGCTTCTATCGTCAAGCGCTGGTGCACTGGCCCATGAACCATCGAGCCCGATTCCAGTTGGCGGCCTTATATGCGTCGATGGGCGATCTAACTCGTGCGCATGAACAATGGCAGACACTTCTTGAACATCAGCCCGAGCACGCAGACGCCCTTTTCGCACGAGGACAGGCCTGGGAGGCCGAGGCCAATTGGGACCGAGCCGTGGCCGACTATACGCGGGCTCTCGAGATCGAGCCGGAACGGGGTGAAGTCTATTTGGCCCGCGCCAGGGCGCTGCTTCACCTAGGTGAGGACGATCGTGCAGCCGAAGATTTCGAACGTTTCTCCCTGCATGTACCAGAGGCAGAAGTTGCCCAATACATGGCGGTGGGAACGGTGCGAATGCAGCAAGGGCGCCGTCGCGACGCAGTCGCCGTCTATAGATTGGCTTACGAGCTCGCTCCCGAAGATCCGAAGGTGGCATTGTGCCTTGGCTACGCGCTGGAGCAGACAGGCCAGTTGGCGGACGCATCATCCGTCTATGAGCATGCGATTCATATCGAACCAGAATTCCTCGCTGCCCACCTGGGCATGGCGAGAATCTTGGTAAACAACGACGAAACCGACCAAGCGCTCGAGCATCTCTTGGTGATTCTGGATGCCGATCCGGAGAACCCAGCCGCCTTGGAACTCCAGGCAAGAATCAGCGAGAGGTAGGCGTTATCACGCCAATTCACTCCGCCGCTGCCACCTGCTCGCTACTTCCGGGATCCCAAATCGTCGCGCCGATGTAGCGCTCTTTGCCGTGGCGATCGTTGAAGTAGTAGGCGGTGACGATCTTGCCGTCGCCGCGCTGGATCGTGCGGGGATAGCCGAGATCCCAACTGCGGCCGTCGTCGCGGAGAATGAATTCCTCGCTCCACGTCTGTCCCTCGTCGCCCGAAAGCCGCGCTCGAACCCCGTAAGGCGGACCGCGCCAGCCGTAGGTGAGCGCGATGCGGCCGTCGCGCAAGCGAATCATGTGAGCAGGATTGCCACGGTTCTCCAACCGCGGCTCTTCGAGCATGTACCAGGAGCGGCCATCATCGGGCGAGAGGAATGCTTCGACCCACCAACGCTTCTCACCATCGAAAACGCCGCGGCGGCGAATCATCGACAGCAGTGCGCCACTTTCCAGACGCAAAGTCGAGGGCATGATCGAGTAGCCGCCTTCGCCTGGCTGCGGGCCAATCCAACCCACGAACTGCCACGTCTGACCGCCGTCATCCGTCCGCGCGGCAAACGGCCACCCTTCGCCGCCCTCGTCTTTGGCGGCGGTGAGAAAGGCCATCATGCGATGGGGCCCCTCGATGATGTAGTCAGTCCGAGCGAAGATGCCCAGGCGCTCGAAGCCGGGCAGCGTGAACGGTCCCCGCCAGGTGCGGCAGCGATCGTACGAATAGTAGAACCGCGAGTAGCCGTGGCTGCTGCCTTCCATGCGGAACATGAAGGCGAAGTTCTCGTGCGTGAAGTCAATCGGCGCCGACAACGCCGTCGGCTCCGGTTCATGGCCCTCATCATCGACGTAGTTGGGGCGCTCGATGGTCCACGTCATTCCGCCGTCGAGACTGCGCGCTTGCTGTGCTGTGACCGTCCGCGCGTTATCGATCGGATGGCCACCCTGTTTTTCGTCATCGTGATAGCCAAGCGTGAAGCCCACGACGATTTCATCGCCCCACGCCCAGATGCCGTTGTTCGCTGGCCAGCCTGCGAAGCGGTTCTGCTGCTTATAGACCACCACATGCTCGACGACGGCCGGGTCCTGCGCTGCAGCGGTGCTCGTTGCGAGAAGAAAGATCGTCAGCGCAGCGGCGGTGTACTTCATCTTCGATCCTCAACGGTTCAATAGTCCCGAAACGGTCCGCGTGGTTCGGCCGCGTCCATCTCCGCCCGCCAGGCGGCGAAGCGTGACTGGAGCTCTGCCAGCTTCTCAGGCTGGCTTGCGGAGAGATCGGTCGTCTCACCGATATCGCGCGAAAGGTCGAACAGCCCCCGGCCGCGGCTCGATTCTACCCACTTCCAGTGTCCGGCGCGCGCGGCCTTATCGCCGCGCCGCTGCCAGAACATCTCCTCGCGCTGCGAGGGCACACCGTCGACTAACGTGGGCAACATGTCAAAGCCGTCGAGCGTGATCCCCTCTGGCGGGCTCACTTCACACAAGTGAAGCAACGTCGGCACGAGCTCCAGCGACGTGAGAAAGGCATCGCTTACCTGACCGGCTGCAATGCGGGGCGGATAGCGGACGATGCAGGGCACGCGAATCCCACCTTCGAACATCTGCCCTTTGCGGCCCCGCAAGGGGCTGTTGTCGCTGCCGCCCGAACCGCCGTTGTCGGAGAAGAAAATCACGATCGTGTTGTCGGCTACTCCATACGCGTCGAGCAAATCGAGCACTTCGCCGATGGCCGCATCCATACACGTGATCGAGGCGACGTATTCCAGCCGTCGCGATGCCGGGTTGTGCACCAGCGCGTTCTGCTCATAGCGAAAGTCGCGCCGCACATAGTCAGCATCTCGCAGCAGTTTAGGGTAGAGGCGCTTGTACTCGTCCGTCGCCTGGGCGCCGCTGCGAATCTTCGGATCGAGATTCGAGGCCCCATGCGGTGCGTTGAACGGAAGGTAGAGAAAAAACGGGCGTTCGTGGTGTGCGTGCAAGAACCGCACGGCTTCACGACGAAACAGATCGGTGCAATATGTGCCTTTGTCCTCGGCAGTCGGTCGCTCATCGCGATACATCGACGGCACGCCGTACCGCTCGTGGGTGAAGTAGTCGATGCCCGTGTTGACGAACCCGTAGAAGTCATCGAATCCCCGCGCAGCGGGCAAGAACCGCTTGAGCGAACCGAGGTCCCACTTGCCGAAGATGCCGCACACGTAGCCGGCCTCTTTGAGCATCTGCGGCAACAAGATTTCCCGGGTATCCATGCCTCCAATTCGCTCGAACGTGGCAGCGTACTCCTCCGGCGTGTAGCGATGCCCGTAGTCGGGAGCCTCGTTGCGGATCATGTCGTAGGTGCCGTTGCGCTGCGGATAGCGCCCGGTGAGCAGGCTGCCGCGGCTGGGCGTGCACGCCGGCCAAGTGACATAGAAGGTCGTCAGCCGGATGCCTTCGCGCGCCAATCGATCGAGATGCGGCGTCAACACCTCGTCGCTGCCGAAACACCCCAAGTCGCCATAGCCCTGATCGTCGCTGACGATCAACACGATGTTCGGAGGTGCCCCCAGGGCCGAACAGCAGTTACCGATCAGCACTATCAACGCGGTCGCAACAATACTCCAACGCATATCGATCATTCGGCGCGGTTGTTGGGTTCAGGGGAAAGGTTCGACTGACGGACCAGTAGCCTTCCGGCCAGCGGGCCATAGACTCCATTTCCCCATTCGATGCGGTGTGGTGTCGCGGGCAACACGTCGTCGACGTCAACCGCTCGCGAAGCCTTGATGTGTCCGTCCTGTCGAATTGTCATTATCCCGTCGGCCAATAGACAGCGAATCGTCGTGGGGCCGCTCATCCATTCGATGGGTGCTGCGAGCTGGCCGGGCAGTGTAAGGCGATAGACGCGCCCATAGTCGCGCCAGCGGCCGTCGGCGAGAAACGCGAACTTGGAATCGTAGGCCATACCGCCCTTCGACGAGGTTGAGACATAGAGTGAATCGCCAAATGGCACCAGGCTCGTCACGCGCTGGCCCCACAGGTTCATCACCTCTGCGACTGCGTCCGTCTCCGTTTCGTAAGGATGCGTCACCGTATCGGTCAGCTCAGGATGCGAGAACATTCGCCTCACGAACTGCCACTCGCCCGAGTTTCCGTCGTAACGCCAGACTTCGCCCCACGGCCACACTCCGGCATAGAGTTCCCCGCCATAGATCGCCAGCGTCTGCGCCTCGCGAGCGCGCTTTTGCACGCCCGGCATGACCGGCGGCCAATCGGGTAAGTGTCGCAATTCTCGGCCGTCGTATTCGTACAACTCGCCGGTGGGATAATGTCCCAGCAGCAGGCGATCGTAGTAGTTGAGCATCGAATACACCTGGTAACTGTGCGGCCCAGGCTCGACGATCACTCGCCACCCTTCGCCATCGAAGGCATACACGCCACCCGTGTTGGTTGCCGCCAACACTTCATCGCCGAGCTGGCCAAAGGCGTACACGAACTCGCCGTGCGATCGCAGATCGAGCGCAGTCCCGTCCGCGGGATCGATCATCCTTTGCATGTCAGCGGGCAGCCAGCGGCAGGCAACCAACCGGTTCGATGTGGCTGATTCGGCTGCATCCTGAATCCGCAGCACAAGTTCTCCGCTGGCGTAGTAGTGCTCGCGCAGCGTAGTGTTCGGGCGATCATCGCCGATCGCCAAGATCGGCTGGCCGGCGTGACTGATCGTGCGGCTTGAGACATGCAGTGGCTGGCCCGCGACCAGAATGTCGTACGCGGTGAGCGATGCATCGACCCGCCACTCATTCGTCTCGTTATCCAGTGCATAGAAACTGCTGTCGCGGGCACTTCGGCTGCGGGCGTACAGCCGCTGGCCGAGATCGGACAAGTACACGCCGGTGAAATCGTTCACGCGCGGCAGCGTCTCGACCGAGTAGTTCACCTGCTTGGGTTTGAGAAAGAAGTGCAGGCGTCCACGATCGCTGCGGGGCTCGGTGTTGTACGCGCCCAAAAAGCCCCCACCGGCCACAACGTTGCCAGCAGGGTCGTACACCTCGAAGATCGAGCCGTAGTTCTGGCCTTCATCGCGGCCGAAGTCCACGGTGACGCTCACGTCGAGAAGCACGTTTTGCGTTTCAGATTCATCAGCGGCAGGGCAGGGCACAGCGAAGAGCGTCGAGACGGTTGCCGCGCAGACGATTGACTTGTGCCAAAGTACGCAAGCGCGAAGCGACATCATCCGAGTTCGATCTCGTTAGGGTATGAAACAGTTGCCGCAGCAGCAGGAGTTTTCATGCCGATGCGTCCTCGTCGGTGGTGAGAAACACCTCGTGCACGTCGAGCTGGCTGGGGCCGCGAAACATTTCCTTGGGAGGTCGCTTGGCGTGCGCCTCAGCAAAGGCCTCACTGCGCGTCCAGGCTACGAAATCATCCAGCGAGCGCCACCAAGTCTTCACCTCGTAGTAGCCTTCGGCCTCCGCATCTTCGACAAACCCGCCCGTGTCGTGATCGAATCGCATCGGTCGCGGGCGGTGTACCTCGTTGCGAATGAAGCCGGGCGCCTGGTCGACCAGATGGACGCGATTGCGAAAGCGATCCTCGAAATCGATCTCGTGTCCCCGAGCAACGGGAATGCGGTTGGTAACTACGATCATCGCACGACGCCTCATCGAGTGAACAAAGCGCGGACGCGCTGCCCGCCGCCAGCACATTCTAAATCGACACAGGGCCCGGCAAAAAGCGCACAAACGGGCAAGCAGAAAAGCCGCGAGCCGCTACGGCGTCGGAGAGCGCCCGATGAGTAACTCTCGATGCAACGCATGCCGCGCTGCGTCGGGATCGAGCGTCGACGCGAAGTTCTGCAGTTGCGCGATGTAGTCGGCCGGTAAACTGTGCTCCCGCGCCCCGTGCACGACCAGTTCTTTGTACCACGAGTAGCACAACAGTGAGCCGTCGATTGCCTCGGCCCGGGCGACATACATCCCTGCGCTCAGTTCTTCCTGCTCGGCGACCACGTCAACGACATGTTCGTCGTAGCCAACACCCAGGAACTCATGTTCGTCGAGAATCGGCTTTTCGGCGGCGTCGAGCTGGTACACGATGCCCCACACCCGGTCGCTCACACGACCCGTGAACAGTGCATCCGCCTTGGCCGATCCATCCTCGCTGCGCTTGTGTAGGGCGAAGCGTCGCCCCGGCACGTACCCCTTGGCGATGGGAGTTGCACTGGGCACCCGGGCCCGCATCCGCCGCGTGTGCATGTTCGACCCGTAGGCGAACACTTGGACGATCGATGGAGAATCGCTCTTCACGGGCAGGCGGCCAGTCAGCTAGGGCGAATCAATGACGAGGCCCTGCTGCGCATCGGGGCGCGCGACGACGACCGCGCCGGTATAGCCAGCGTCGGTCTTCTCGCCGCGTCCGATCAGAAACTTGCCGCCGGGCACAGAGACGATCCCCAGACCGCAATCGAAGCGGTACTTGCCGACCAGGTTCAGTGACTCGTCGATCTTGAGCACCTCGTTGCCATAGCAGCCGAACCACCAATGGCCATCGGCGAACGTCGCCGTCTGTATTCCCAGCCGCGTGTAGCCGCTGGCAATGGTGTGCTTCGTCACGAATCTGCGTTGTGCGTCGTACTCATAGACGTAGTTTTCTTCCGTGCCGACGGGCAAACCACCCACGACGAGGAACTTGTCGTCGTGATGAGCGAGGCCGCCCGCACCGTGAAAGACCTCGGGCACAGCATGTCTGCCAACCAGAGTAAGATCGTCGGCGTCGTAGACGATGATCCAGCAATCGGCCTTGCCTTCCGGATGATTGAACAGGCCGAAGTTGACGGCCACGTAGATCTGGCCATCGTGAAAGCACAGATCGCCGTGATGATCGGCGACATCGATCTGCGCCAGCAGTTTGCCTTGAGAGTCGGTCTTCACCAGCGCCGTGGTGAATGACCAGAAGATCGCGTCTCGTCCATCGGTGCAGATGCCCTGCAAGTGCCCGCCATAGGTTCCAGGGCATTTCACAGGGTCGAACGCCGACTGCGCGTTGGCAATCCCGATTGGACAGCCGACAGCCAAGAGAATCATCGCCAGCCGACGCAATTCCCGCGCAACAACTCCGCGCGATCGCAAGTCAATAGGCGAGACCATGACGGTTCAGATCGTCCACTTGTTCGTTCAGCGTCAGCAGGTCGTACAGCCAGCCTAGCAGAAACAGACCGCCGGTGAACATGTAGAGGATGCCCGTCAGCCACTTGCCCATGTAGAACCGGTGCACGCCGAACACGCCCAGAAAAGTGAGCAGAATCCAGGCCACCGTGTAGTCGTACGGTCCTTCGCTGTAGCGGCGGTCGGCTGCCGCGTCGAGTGCCGGCATCAGCAACAGATCGATCAACCAGCCGACAAAACACAAGCCGAACGTGAAGAACCAGATGGTGCCCGTCAGCCGGTTTCCGAAATAGAATCGATGCGCGCCGAAGAAGCCAAACAGCCACAGGACGTAGCCGACCACTAACATATGCGTGCTGCGTTGCTCCATCGCGTTCCTCGTTTGTTGTTCGACGGCGCCGAATCACAGGTGGCCCGCCGCGTTATCCCAGTGCACGGCCAGCCAGATCGTCAGCTCATCCGGGCTGGTCCACTCGACGCGGTGCCGGCAATGAGCCGGCAAATGAATCGAATCACCTCGTCGCAATTCGATGGCCGCCGCATCGTTTTCCAATCGCAGCCTCGCAGCTCCCTGCAACAGGCAGACCCATTCGTCGCGATCTTGGTCGTACCAGAATCCCTCGGGCGAGGCGTGCGCGTGCGAAACGATGCGCTCGATGCGGAGCGTCGCCTTTTCCAGCAACGGCTCACACAGTTCTTCGCCCCGCGCGACAGATGCTTGCGAAAAAAGATTCATGGTGCGATCTTTCCGGGATTGTAGCGGAAGAGTCGGACGGAGCAGCTGGCCGGATGGGCCAACACATTGCGCAGCATGTTCTCCCAGGCTGCGGCGCCGCAATTCTACGCGACATCGGCGATGGCCCGATACAATTGAGTTATCCTATCAGCGATCGACGTTCGATCAGATGCGACAACGGTCGCATGAAGCAGACGGTGGCATCGCAGCGTATCCGCCAAATCAGATGCAAGAGGAAGCCAACTACGTTTGCGACGCGTGCGGCGAAGAGATCGTGATTCCGATCGACGTGTCACAAGGCGCGCGGCAGCAGTACGTCGAAGATTGTCCGGTCTGCTGCCGGCCGCATCTGATTCATGTCGTCATCGATGGCCAGGGTAGCGCCCACGCTTGGGCAGAGCCGGAGTAAGCCGAACGACGATGCCGAGCCTCTGCGAAACGTGCCGCCATCTGAAGGAAGTCGTGTCGGCCAAGGGCTCACGATTTCTGCTCTGTAGGCTTTCCCAATCCGATCAGAAGTTCCCCAAGTATCCCCCGCAGCCCGTCATCCAGTGTGCGGGCTACGCGCGAGCCGGCGGCAGAACGCCCGAACGGTAGTGTCGCCCCCCGATTGCTCTTCACGCTGGGAGCGGAATTCACTCCGATGCGGTGCTGTCTGGCGCGCCGTCACCGTGGATGTAAGCGAGCAGATCCAGAATCTCGTCGCGCACCAGCGTATTCAGCATCCCGCGCGGCATGATGGACAACTGCGACGGGGCCCGCTCTTCGATGTCACTCTTCTGCACCGCCACCGGCTGCGCAAAGGCCGCATTCGTGCGGAGCACGAGTAGTTGCTCGGTTTCTCGTTCTATGCGCCCTTCGAGTCGTCGCCCGTCGCTGGTTACCAGCAATGTCGACGCATACTCGGGCGCGATCTTGCGCGACGGCTCGACGATGGCCTCTATTAACTCAGCAAGCGAAAGCTTCGGCGCACTTTCGGTCAGCTCAGGACCTGCACCACCGCCCTCGCCGCGCAGTCGGTGGCACTCAATACATCCCAACTCCCGATAAAGCTGCTCACCGCGCTCGGTCGAGCGGCCGCTTGCCAATTCTGACGGCGAGATGGCGATGTCCTGCGCCCGCCAATCGCGCACGAATTGCCGCGACGGCTCAAGCGTTTCGATCCACTCCCGCACCAGAGCTACGGCCCGCTCATCGATCTTGTGGCTTCCCAGCGGCGGCATTTGTCCCCGTCCCCGCCGGCTGAGCCGTTGATACAACACCGAACGTTCGGCGTCGCCCGGAGCGACCAGCATGGCGTTGTCGATACCGAACGTCGCATGCTGTGGTCGCGCTTCGATCAGATTCATCGCCTCGCGCTGGGTCGACAGTCGTAACTCCATTCGCGAATTCCCGCCGCCGGCCGCAGTATGACAGGCCGAGCAGTTCACGTGCAGATACGCGCGCACGCGGGATTCCAACTCGATCGTCGCATCGTGCGGATCGACAAGCGGCGCGATTTCATCGCTGGGGTGCGGCAGTTCATCGCTGAAGAGATCAATGTGCGCGAACGTGCGGAGTTGATTGTCAGGCGTGCCGCCGTAGTCGTGAGTGCGATGAAGTTGCGCGGCGGTGAGGCCCAAAACGAAGTTGGCAGCCCGGCTGTGACAGGCCATGCACTCCGCCCGACTCGGGATCTGCCAGCGCTGCGGCGTGTCGCCCGGGGGTACAGTCAGTTCAATCTCTGCGCCTGCGGCGTCGACCAAATCGCCATCGGTCTGCTGTTCGTTCCATCGATAGGAATAGCCGGCCCACTCACCCTGTTGCTTGACCAGCAACCGTGTCTCGATGCGCAGCGCTCCTGAAACTGCGCTTGAAGCATCCAACGAAATCGTCTGCATCAGCACCGTGCCGTCGGGCGCGTTCCAGCTGCCGGTTGCGACATAATCAATCTGACCATCGCCGGGCACGGCCAGATAACGCTCAGCGTGGGCACCGTCGAGCCAGCTTGCCGCGTTGATCGAGTAGGGGATCACTCCCGGCGCCACGATGTGATCCGCCGTCGATGCAAACAGGCCCGTCTCGATCAGCCGCCGCGGGAATTCCGGCGCAGGTTCACCGTGCTCGGCAGCAACCAGTCGATAGAATCCGCTGCCGTGGTCGATGACCAGCAGTTGGTGCCGATGCGACAACGCGAAACCAGCGATTTGCAGCGATGTGTCGGCCAACTCGCGGTGCCAGACCAGCGTGTTCCCGTCGTGCCGCGCTCCCCAAATCTTGCCGGTCGAATAGTCGCCGTAGGTGTAGGCGCCCTCTAGTTCGGGCAGCAGATGGCCGTAGTACACCACACCGCCGGTGAGCGAGCGCGCTTCGCGGTGGTGGTGCTCGATCGTCGGTGGCACGAAGGGCGTCGGACCCAGTGTGCGATTCAAATAGAAGGGGTGATTGCCCTCGTAGACGCTCCAGCCCAGGTTGTCGCCACGTCGTACGAGGTGTGCCGTCTCCCACAAATCTTGTCCGTTATTACCGACCCACAGGTGTCCCGTCTTGCGGTCGACGCTCATCCGCCACGGGTTGCGCAACCCGTAGGCCCACAGTTCTCCGCGCGCGCCGGCCAGTTCGACGAACGGATTGTCGGGCGGAATCGAATAAGTCTGCCCGTCTTCAACATGATCGACGTCGATTCGCAAGACACCACCCAGCAAATCGCTGATGTCTTGTCCGGTAACCCAAGTGTCTGAGTCACTCGTGCCATCGCCGCTGGCGATGTAGAGCATCCCGTCGTGCCCGAACGCCAGATCACCCCCATCGTGACCGGCTGAACGCCAATCGATGATCACGTGTTCCGACGCGGGATCACAGGTCGACTCTTCGCGGGAGACGGTATATCGCGCGACGCGATTGAAACGGTTTGCCTCGTCACCTGTAGGCCCGTTACTGAAAACATAGATGAGGCCGTTCAGCTCATACTGCGGGTGAAACGTCACGGCGTAAACTAGCCGCTGCTCGATTTCCAATAGCGTTTCTGTCTCGCTCACGGCCGCTTCATCGCGAACGCGCAGTATGCGCGAAGGGGGTTCGGCGCCGCCGCCTTGTTCGATGATGAACAGATCGTCCGTGCCCGGCTCGGCCAAGGCATAGATCGGCATTTGCCAATCGATGTCCTTGAACACCTGTTCGACCGTGTAGGGCAGTGGCGGATCGGGCGTGCCTACCACCCTGGACGTCGTCCACGCCGTCCGCTCTTGCAGGCCAAACGGCTCTTCTTCCGCGGCCGCGGGGCAGCAGCACATCGCGACGACAACAGCGGTGACGATGGCGGAGGCAACTCTCGCAACAACAGAGCGTTGTAGCCTGGGCATGAAAAGCAATCCGGGGGCATCGTCGACATCGGCGCACGAGCGACGTCACGGGCTCAATTCGATTGTCGCTCAAACGCTCGATTCTAGCACAGCAAAACCGCCGATCGTGCGACTGCCATGGCAGAAAGGCCTGGCCCGCTGCTCGGACGAATGCGACTCGGCGAACTGAGCGGTGGTGCGCGGCCGGCTGGTACGGATGCGCCCGGGCGGCGCGCTCGCGGACTACTTGATTTCCACCCACTTCAGAACGCGCACGCCGTCGAGTTTGCCGATCCCTTCGATCTGCGCGATCTCGTCGGCGCCCAATGCGTGATTGTAGAGGCGCACATCGTCGAGCGTACCGGTGAAGTAGTCGCCACCCGACTGGCCACCCAGATAGAGCGCGCGGGAATCGGTGCCGATCGGCGCGACGAGCGTCGAGCCCGGGCTGTTGTCGAGTACTCCGTCGACGTAGAGCAGAGCCGTCGTGCCGTCCCAAGTGGCTGCTACGTGATGCCATTGACGCGTCGAGAGTACCGTCGATCCCTGGATGCCCAATGAGTCGGAATCATCGAGATAGAACGTCAGCCGCCCGCCGGCAATGGCCAGTTGATAGTTGGTCGGATCGCTGTTGCCTTTGCGGAGAATCGTGTTGACGTCGCCGCCGCCGCCGCGGTCCCAACTGCTTCCCTTGACCCAGGCGGTGATGCTCAGCGCCTTGCTGAGTTGCAAGCTCGCGTCGTTGCTGATCGCGACGTTGTCGTCGTTACCGTCAAACCTCAGAGCCGTTTCGACCTGGGCGGGCGACACGGAGTCGTTGTCGAACGTGCTGCCGCCGCCGAGCGTGCCGTGATTGACGTTGATCGACGAGTCCTTCGCCGTGGTACCGGTCAGCTCATCGAGCTTCCAGTGTCCCACCAGCCCAGCGGCCCACTCGATCGACTGTCTGAGCAGCGTCTGTCCGTCGGTCGTGAGTGTGGAGATGTCGAAAGTGCTGCTGCCCCAGGGCAGATTGATGCGCCGGCCCGGCGCAATGCTGCCGTCGAACAGCTCCCCGCCGGCTTCGATGGCGGCCAGCGAGCTCCCGGAATCCCATTGCCCCAGCACCAGCAGCTCCGTGGGCAGAGTGCCCGTGAGATGCATCACCGACTGGCTAGTCGTCAATACGGTATGCTTGCCGACCGTAAAGTCTCTCGTCGCGTGGTGTGAGTTGGTGAGCAGGGTTAGTGTGTCTTGACTCGACAACGCGTAGGTGCCCGCGAAGCCGAACTCATCGACAAGATCTGGCTGCTCGTTGACGACACCCAGCGGCGTGCTGGTGAGCTTCGTACCCAGATCGGCAGCGTTCACTGCGGCCGAGACGTAGGCCACGTCATTCACCGACGCTTCTTTGTCGAAATCATCCTGGGTCGCGCCCGCCTCAATCAACGTCACGTTGTAGAGCCATTTCTCGAGGATATGTTGGCGCCCTTCGTCCTGTTTGGACAGGTTGGACGCGTCGCCGACGACGAACAGCAGGTCCGGTGCTACTGGCGGCTCCTCGGTGGTGTACTCGATGTGCAGTTTGGTGACTCCCGGCGTGTCGTTGCCAAAGGCATTCGCTAGGCGTATTCCCGAATCGTTGGTTGCCTGCAGCAACAGCACGGCTGGACTGCTGGTTGTCCAATCGTCGCGATCGACCAGCTCTTGAACAATCGTGCGGATCTCTGGCGATTGATACACGTTGCCCTTGGTCCAGGTTGCCAGATTGTTCCAGGCAACCGACGCGCTGGTACGCGAGCGGGCCGAGATGTTGTTCCTAGCGTCCGCGAACGTCAACGCCGTCGCGTTAGCCTCGCCGTAAATGGCCAGGTTGGTGACCGCACTGTGATCGCCGGCCGCCGTGAACTCGAGATAGGCCGACGTGATGTTGACACCCGGTGGGATATTGAGATTGATGAATCGAACTCCGACCCACGGAAGGTGTCCCAGGCTGAGCCGCGCGGTTGTGAGAAACACGCCGCCGTCGGCGTCCTGCATCGCGTCGTCGCTGGCCGCCGCGATCGAAACGTCGACGACCGTCTGCGCCCGGAGAGGCTCGTTCACCAAAAGAATCAGCCAGCCGGCGAGGACTGCGACACACATCCGGTGCAGGCGGGAAAAACGTGGCGCAATCATCGGAAACCCAGCCGGGAACGAGATCGGAAGCGTCGCATCAAATGTAACTCGCAGGCAGAGCCCGATAGGGACGCTAGAACCCGCTTCACGACGGCAGGCTGATTGCGCGACTTGCGTTTGCTCTCGGTGTGCGGGCTGTAACGGATCGGGCGGTTTGTGCATGCCCGCAGTACGCACCGCGCGCGGCCTTAGGCCACCTAGCATTCCCGACTTGCTTGCCGGTCGACCCGGTGACGGTGAAGATGGCGTCGCAGCTGGGCGCAAACGCACATCGATAGGACCACCGCGATGCCATCACGCAGAGAGTTCTTGGGCGCGGTGGGCGCCGGGTTCGTCGGTGGCTCGCTTGCAACCCGCAGTGCGGCGAAAGCCGGCCAGCGGAAGAAGCTGGCCGTCGTCACCACCACCTGGCGCTATTCCAGTCACGCCTGGCACATGGCGACGCGCTTCCTGGTTGGTTACCCTCGCCGCGGCAAGTGGCATCATCCGCCGCTGGATGTCGTGTCGGCTTACGTCGATCAGCAGGACGAGGACGATCTGAGCCGCAGTCGCGCCGCCGAATTTGGCTTCGAGATCTATCCCACGATCAACGCGGCATTGTGCCGCGGCGGGAACAAATTGGCCGTCGATGCCGTGCTCATCATCGGCGAACACGGCGATTACCCGGTCAACGAGATCGGGCAGAAGCAGTATCCGCGCTACGAGTTCTTCACCCAGGTGACGGACGTCTTTCGCCGCGACGGTCGTACGGCGCCTGTGTTCAACGACAAACACCTCTCCTGGAAGTTTTCCTGGGCGAAGGAGATGGTCGAGGCGGCCCGCGAGCTAGAGTTCCCGTTTCTGGCCGGCTCCTCATTGCCCGTCACTTGGCGCATGCCGGCGGTCGACATGCCGTCTGGCGCCGAGGTCGAAGAGGCCGTCTGCGTCGCGTTTGGCCCGACCGACATCTACGACTTCCATGCCTTGGAGACGATGCAGTGCATGTTGGAACGTCGGCGAGGCGGCGAAACCGGCGTCGTCGCCATGCACGCGCTGCGCGGCGAGAACGTTTGGCAAGCGCTTGCCTCGGGCGGTTGGAACGAAGGCGGCTGCGATTCACGACTCTTCGAAGCTTGTCTGGCGCGCAGTCAAACGCTGACGCAACCGGAAACTTTCAGCCACCGCTATCCCACGGTCGAGCAGATGCGCGAGTGGATCGGCGATCCGGTGGCCTACCGGTTCGAGTACGCCGACGGCGTGAAGGCGACCATGTTGTTGATGAACGGGCTCGTGCAGGACTTCACGTTTGCCGCTCGAATCAAGGGCCAGCGCGAACCGCTCTCCACGCTCTTCTATCTTCCGCCCAATCCCAACGTGGTGTACTCGGCCGCGCTGATGTCGCACGCGGAAGACATGTTTCTGACCGGCAAGGCGGCTTATCCCGTCGAGCGAACGCTCTTGACCAGCGGACTCGTCGAAGCCGGGCTCCGCTCTTTGGCCACTGGACAAAAGCGGATGGAAACGCCCTATCTGGCGGTCCGCTATCAAGCTCCGCGCGCGTCGACGTTCTGGCGAAACTAGCGCGCTCGAGGCTGCTACTGGCCGGACCCGCTGTCGATCGGCGCCAACCACAGGCGCAATGGAGGGTCCTCGCCGGCCGGCAGATTATCGATCCGCAGCCGCCGCACGCCTTCGGTGTGAGAGAAACGGAAAGACTCGCGCGTCGGTTTGTCCACGGCGTCGCACTCAATGGCGACTTCGTCGTCGAGCCACACTCGCGCGCAACCGGAGACGGCGACGTGCAGTTCGAAGTCGCCCGGCGTTAGTTCGAGTTCTGTCTCACCACAAAGCACACACGGTGAGAAATCGTCGGAGGCGGCAGGGAGTTCGCACCCCCGGCGATAGTCGACCACTTCGATCGACTGCTCAGCGACAGGTTCCGCTGCGAAGACTGCGTCCCAATCTACGGCGACGCCTTCGTCTAGTTCGGCAACCTCGAAGAATCGCAGCGTCCACCGTTCGCCGAATACGATTCCAAAGCGCTCCGTACGATGTTCGCGATCCTCGGCGTACAACTCGGCGACCGCTGCCGGCCCATCTCGTCGTTGTACGAGTTGAGCGAGGCGGTTCAGCGCGAACGAAGCGTCGGAATTCTCGTCCTCCCCTTGAGTGCGAAATAGTTCCAGTGCCAATCGATATTGCTCAACTGCGCCAGGCAGCTTTTCCTGCGCCTCGAGTGTTTTGGCCAACCGCAGCGCTGTTCTGGGAAGCTCGGGCCGCGTCGAGTCGAGTCGCTGGCTGAAGAGTTCGTAGGCGCGGTGAAAGTCGACTTCGGCCTCGGCGTATCGCTCGGCGGCATAGTGCAAGTCGCCGCGTCTGGAATGACAGCTTGCGCGACGCAGCGACGTCTCGACGTCGGGCGCGCGTTCGTAGGTGGAAATCGCCCGGGTGAGCATGTCGAGCGCTTCGGCCGAACGCAAGGTGGCATTCAGCAGGCGCGCCAGCCGATCATAGGCGGCGGCCACGTGGATCACGATGTTGGGTTGTGGGTCGTCGCCGAGTTCAATGGCCCGCCGCAGATTCACCTCGGCCGCTTCCAGGTCATCCAGGCTGTGTAAGCGGGTTCCGAGCTCGCGATGACCGACGATGAGCCACGACGTGTAGAGCGGTTCGTCGGGATAGTCGCGGCGGCGGTTTTCCAGCCAGTTCAGCCCGCGCTCGTACGCCTGCTTGCCCGCGTCGACCATCTTGGCGTCGAACAGCACTTGGCCAAGGCGTTGCAAGCTGAAGAACAATCCGATTTGGTAGTCGGGGACAGCCGGATAGTCGCGGGCCAGTTTCTCCAGGATCGCCAGCGACTGGTTGTAGTTGCCTAGTGCGCCGAACTGATCGCCCTTACGCATGTGCGCCAGGGCCAGCACCTGGTACGTGGCAGCAAGAATGTTCGCGGTCCGTAGGGCGGATGGATCCTCTTCGATCAGCTCCTCGAACATGACTCGCGCACGGGTGCTCGCGCGAATGGCCTCTTCGATCGCACCCAGGTCAGACTTCTGCAGACCAATGATGGCGTGGCTTTCGCCCACCGCGTAACGGAACTTACGTTCGTCGGGCTGTTCTTCCAGTAGTTTCTCACGAATGGCCAGCGCACGCTCAAACGTTTCCAGGGCGAGCCGGGGTTCGTCGCGCATGCGAGCCACCATGCCGCGGATTTGGAGAATGCCGGCCAGATCGCTGCGGAAGCCAGTCACCTCGGGGTGCCGCTCGACGAGACCGCCCCACAGCTTGGTGGCCCGCTCAGTGAGCACGAGCAATTCGTCGGGCGCATCGGTGAGCAGCTGACCGGCGCGAGGATTGTAGACGCCGGCCCGCCAACTTTCGGATGCCAACAGTGCAGCGTCGTCATCGCCAATCTCTTCCATGATTTCTAGACCGCGCCGCAGGGGGTCGAACCACGCGGTGCCCCCTTCGATGTCGTGAATCACTTGGCCAAGTCGCACGAACGTCGCGGCGAGCTCCGCCTTCATGCGCGGATCGCCACCTTGCTGTTCGAGGAACTCTTCGTAGTACGCTCGGGCCTTAAGCAGCAAGTCGCGGCGGAGTGGCTCGAGCGACGGGACGTCTAGCAGCGTGCTCTCGCTGATGAGCGTGAAGTAGTCATCGACGGCTGCCTGCGCGCGGCGAAAGTTGTCTTCGGCCCGCTGCCGCTGCCGATTCGATTCCGCCAGGTTTTCCTCGGCCCTCTGTTGGCTCTCGCGTGCCAAAAGCAGATTCGACTCTGCCCGGCGCCATTGCCAGGTGATGCCAATCAACCCGGCCAAGAGCACCGCAGTGAGAGAAGCCGCGAGAGTGGCCACCACCGGATTGCGCACGCTCCAACGTCGCAGCCGCTCGAAGGGGCCGATGGGTTGCGCGCGCACCGGCCAACCGCGTACGAATCGCGACAGGTCATCGGCCAGTTCAGCAGCCTGCGCATAGCGGCGGTGCGGCTCTCGTGCGATGGCTTTCATCACGATCGTATCGAGATCGCGCGGAACCCAGCGGTGCAGCGAGCGCGGCGAAGGTGGATCGGACTGCGCGATGCGCTGCACCAACTCGCCGCGGTCCTGGTCGTCGTAGGCGGGGCGTAGCGCGAGAAACTCGTACAGCGTCAGTCCCAGCGAGTAGACGTCGCTGCGACGATCAACCTTGCCGCGCAGCCGTTCGGGAGGCATGTAGCGCAGCGTTCCCACAAGATCGCCGGTCGTCGTCAAATCCGCGTCATCGGCGTGCTTGGCCAGCCCAAAATCGGTGATCCAGACGGTTCCATCGCGATCGAGCAGCAGGTTCGAAGGCTTGATGTCGCGGTGCAGCACGCCGTGAGAATGGGCATAGTCCAGCGCCTGCGCAACTTGAATCCCGATCCGCGCGACGGCGGCCGTGTATCCTTTGCGGACGCTGGAAGCCGCAGCGACGGCGGATGCATCGCGCACACCATCGGCGCTGTCGTTGCTCGCTGCTGATTGAGCCGACACCGCCGATCGCAGAGTTGCCGGTGTAACCGTTTCATGGAGTCGGCCCTCCAGCAGACGCAGCGCGGCGACGGTCATGGCGTCGTGCGATACGCCATCGCGGCCACGATCGAGCGACCCCGCCGCGGTCAATTGCGGTTCCAGACGACGCAGCGCTCGCAACACCCGATCGAGGCTCACACCATCGATGTGCTGCATGGCGAAGTACAGCGTGCTCTCGCACTCGCCGGTGCCGAAGACCGGCACGATATTCGTGTGGTGCAATTGGGCCGCGATTTGCGCTTCGCGTTTGAAGCGTTCGCGGCTGGTCTGGTCGAGCTGGGTCGCCTGCGAAAGGACTTTCAGCGCCACTGGCCGCCCCAACGAATGCTGCTCGGCATGGTAGACCACGCCCATTCCACCCCGGCCCAGCTCGCGCACAATGCGAAAGTCGCCGAATTGGCGGGGGGGCTCACCGTCGGATAACGCGTGTCCGCTTGCGGGCTCAGGCGGTGTCAGCTCGTGCAACTTGACGAGCGCAGGCATGTGCTCGCGAATCGCTTCCGCCAGATGGGGGTGTCGCGCCGCGTAATCCTCCAGATCAGGTTTCTGTCCGGAGCGACACTGCGCCATAATCTCGGCAGCGATGTCGTCCAGAACGACAGGATCGTCGGACGATGCGGAAGTGTCGCCATCCGCCATGGTGACCTCGCGGAAGGGATGGGGCTGCCGGCCGACAGCGAATCTCATTATGCAAGACTCGCCCGACTCGCACGAGATCCTACGCGCCGTTCGCTCGGGCGATCCGCAGGCCGTCGATGCGTTACTGGAGCGGCATCGCGACCGACTGCGGCGGATGGTCCGGCTGCGGTTGAATCGTCGCCTCTGGGGGCGAGTCGATCCCTCGGACATCGTGCAGGACGCCCTTTTACAAGCGGCCAAGAATCTCGACGGTTACGCGCAAGAGCCGAAGATCAGCGTCTTTCTCTGGCTTCGCACGCTCACCGAGCAACAACTGTTGGCCACGCATCGACGACATCTTGGCACTCTGAAGCGCGACGCGCGGCTGGAAATCCAATCTCCCGCCCCGGGGATCGAAGCCTCGTCCGTTTCGATGGCACAGTTTCTAATCGGCGGCGATCGCACGCCGTCGGAAGAAGCGGCCCGGGCCGAGCAATGTCGTTTGCTCGAGGAGGCCATCGAACTGCTCGAGCCGATCGATCGCGAAGTGCTCGCGCTGCGGTATTTCGAGCAACTCTCCAACTCCGAAACGGCCCAACTGCTCTCGATCGGCGAAACCGCCGCCAGCCAGCGTTTCCTCCGCGCGTTGGCCCGACTGACGTCGAAAATGCGCGAACTGGGCATTGTGGCGGACGCCTAGCCAAGTCGTGCGCCGCGCCACAAATCGCTGTGCGGTAGAACTTTGCCGCGATCTCGACATTTCTGTCGGTTTTTCCAGTGAATCCCGGCGCCAAAGCGCACTTCTGACCCTGGAACGCAAAGCGCCCCGCTGGACGCCCGCGTTCTTCCAACATGGCCATGTCCGAGATTCGTTGGCTCGCAGGGTCGCACAGCGCGACACAACTCGATGGCACGTTCACGTCGACGCAGATTCTGGAACTCCCCGCGCAAGCGGCGCCAGCCCGAGCCGCCACGCCGCAAGTGGTCCACTTTTCAACAGCTCGAAGATCGCATCGTTCTCAGCGCCAGCCCGGCGAACTTGCTGCCGTTGGATCAATTCCTGGTATCAGTCGCTGAGAGCGCTCCTGCAACAAGTCCCGCTGATCCGGCCGGCGAGTTTGCTGCGACCATCGACTTTGCGAGCTACGCCGCAGAGTCCGAGTTGCCTGATGTGACCATTGTCTCGGAGCAATTGTTTTCCGGCATCGATGCGCTGGCCGACGCCCTGCCTGGCTGGACATCGGTGTTCGATCTGAGCCAATCGCCGGCCGGATCGGGAGGACTGTCCGACTTTGATCTGCCACTGATGACCTCGGACATGGCCACGCTGTTCGACCTGCCCAACATGGTGGCGGGCGGACTCGCGGGGTTGCCCACGTTCAGCACTCCATCCGACTACGACGATCTTCTCGCCCAACTCCAAGCCGGCGGCTTCAAGCTCGACACGTTCTCTGGAACAGGTAACGGCTCCGAGACGACTGTGTTAGAGGTGCGGAAGGCTCTCGGTCCGATCTTCCTAGGCGCACCGCCCGACGGCGACGCCTTTAGCGACACGGTGCCCGACATTCTGGGCGGGCTGGGTGAGAACATTGAACTCACTTCCGACTTCATGGCCATCGGCGCTGTGTTCCCGGAGATTGTGGTTGGCGTCGATGACCAGGGCTTTTACGTGGCCAATGAAACCCGCGTGCTGCTTCTGGCATTTGCGTCGGGCTCGGTGCAGGGCACAGCAGACGTCGCCGGGCTTGTCGACGTTACCGTTGCCGGCGCCGGCGATGCCTTGGTCGGTATGGACATTGGCTTTGCCGAAGGCGAGCCGCGGCTGCGGATCGACGCCCTGAGCGCCGATCCCGGCGAGGTCGTCGTTCCCGAAGTGCGCCTTGGCTTTGCCGATCTGGAATTGGCGGCCACCGTCGATTCACTGGAGTTGAACTGGGACGGTCGCTGGCGGGCGCTCTCGTCGACTCAAGAAACCCCTTATCGTTTCTTTAACAACATCACCGCCACGTTGACGCTGCCGGAGCTGACGGGCAGCGATGGCCAGACCCCTCAAGCCCTTCAGCTCGAAGGCTTGCGCGATGGCGACTCCTGGACGCTGGTTTCGGCCGGCGAGAGCGATAACTACCTTCTGCACGGATTCGAGATCAGTGACTTGGCAGTGCACGTCGATATCTCGCCGGGCAGCTATACGGGCACGGGCAGCGCACTGTTGACGAGCGATTTTGGCGCTCTCGAAGACCCGATTGCGATCGGGATTGACCTCTCATTCGACAGTCAAGAGTTCACTGCCACAGGCAGCGTCGATCTTGGGTCGCAGACAGTGGGCAGCGACGCAGAGATTCTCTCCTTCGAACAACTCCTGGCGAGCTTCAACTTCTCAGCCGACCTGATTGCCGGCACGGCCGACGGCGGACTGGCGATCGCCGCCGATTCGGCCGTGCTGCTCCCCTCCGCGGGCCCTGAGGGAACAGGGCCCGAGGCGGATGTTCCCACGGGCCTAGCGACGGCCACCGGCATCACCGGTTCCCTCGACTCGGTGGGCAACCTGGCGCTGGCGGCAGACTCCGTCGTGGGCGGCGTGCCGGACATCTTCGATCTGTCGGCCGGCGATTTCTCGTTGCAATTGGGACCAGACGTAGCGAGCGGCACCCCTGCGGCCCAACTCGGCGAGGTGCAGATCGACTTCACGGCCTTCGCCGGCGCACCGGCGGTCAACATCACCAACGTCGACATACACGCCGACGGATCATTCGCTCTCGACACGTTCTCGATCGGCGACGCGACGACGACCGTGAGCATCGCCGCGCCGCTGCCACTGGTGGAGCTCGTCGGCTTCACGCTGCAAGGCACCGGCATCGTCTATCGTTCGCGCCCGGCATCGGGTCAGTCGCGCTTGTCGGGATTGGTGACGATGCTGGCCGATCGCGGCAAGCTCTTGCCCTCCGGCGTCGGTCCGGTGGAAGTCGATCTCGATGACGTCGCCGGCGGGCTCGATCTGGAAACCGCCGTAGTCGGCTTCACCGCCAGCACGCTGCAAGTCGACTTGCTGGATGTCTTGCGCGTCGAAGCTACCGGCGTCGATGTCTTCATCGATCCGTCCGCACCTGACACGCCACTGGCGACAATCGCCGAGGCCGACGGCAGCTCGCCGCGATTTACGTCGTTGCCTTCAGTGGGACTGACCAACCTGGAACTGTCCGCTGCCGGCTTCTCGTTAGGTTCGTTTGAATTGGTCGGCGGCACAGCGAATCCGATCAACCTGTCAGGCTTCCTGGATGTCGACGGATTGAAACTGGCGGCCGAGAACTTGGCCTACGATCCGGCCACTGGTATTTCCGGCATTGTGAGCATCGAAGCCGAATCGGCCACCACGGTCAACACCGGACCCGTTTCGGCGACGATCTCGGATGATGATCCTGGCGACACGACTGCTGCCATCGCCGGAACCGTCGATCTCGCTACTGGCGCGATCAGCCTCACGGCGCGTCAGCTCGACGCATCCGTCAACGACATTCTCGATGTGGCGGCCAGCGATGTAACGCTCCTGCTCGATCCGAACGCCTTGCCCGACGCGGAGGTGTTGCGGATCGACGATGCCGCCGCCCATCTCACGGCGCTGGATTCACTGGGACTCGCACCGACAGCCACACTCAGCCAGTTCGGACTCACGCAAGACGGGCGGTTCTTCATCGGTGGCGCGTCGGTCGAGATGCCGGCCGGTTATCAAAATGCAATCGGCGTGGCGGGCGTGTTGCCGTACGAGCTGCGGGGCGTCTCGCTCGATTTCGCCGATCCTTTTGCGCTTGATGCCTTCACGGTCACGCTCTCTGGTGAGTTCGATTTGGCGCCGCTAACGACGGCGCTACCCTTTACACCCACGCTGGAAATCGACGGCACGCCGGTCGGCGGTCCGCTCGACGTCACGCTCGACGTGTCGTCACTCTCATCGGGCCAGATTCGCCCGATCGACTTGGGTCCCATCACGCTCGGCATTGCTGACCTCACCGTACCGGGTACGGATGTTTCACTGGCCGGTGCGCTGCAAATCGGGCGTCTCGGACCGGGCGGCATTCCTGCCGACTTACCGGGCGAAACGTCGCAAGTGATCGGCACGCTGCAAGTCGACGGCGGATCGACTATCCCGGCTGGTGTTGAAATCACTCTCGCCGGCGACGTGGCCATCGCCCCCGACGGCGCCGCGACGCTCTCTGCCATTGGACAGTTCGGCGTGGGGGCCGGCGGCGGTCCCGTTGCCGGAAACGTCTCCGGCACGTTCGAGTTCGCCATCGCAGCGACGCCCACCCCTAGCGCGCCGCTGCTTGACATTGCGATCGACGCCGCACTCGTCGATCTGGTCTTCAGCGACATCGTGATCGCTATCGAGCCGCTGCTGACGCTCGAAGTGGGCGAAGTGGAGTTCATCGTCGATCCGCCCGCCGGCGACCCCGTCGCCACGCTCCGCGACGCGGTGCTCACATTCACGAGTCTGCCGGAAGACTTCGGCATACCAAGCATCGCGATTGCCGCGCTGGATGGCTACGACGACAACGACGACGGCCTGATCGATGGTTTCTCCGTCTCCACCGCCATCGATCTGTCGGACCTCTCCTTGGGACTGGGCGAGCAAACGCTGTTGGTGTTGGAAGGTTTGCAACTGGGCGTCAATGGGTTGGAAATCCGGCCGGAAGCCGGCACCGGCATTCGCACCGGCGAAATCGTCTTCGATGCGCAAGGTGTGCAATTGCTGCCGGGCCTGTTGGGAGGTAGTGAAGAAGAGACGCAGACGCAGACCGAAACCTTCGCCCTGCCGGGCATCGGTTCGCTCGACATCGAGACCGGCGCGTTCGCGCTGGACTTCGATGTGCCGGCGTCGGTATCCAAGTCGATGACGCTCTCGGGCTTCGTGCCACTCTCCTTGACGCACGTTAGTGCTTCGTTCGATCCCTCGGGCGGCGACGTTGACGCCAGCTTCGCGCTCAGCGGGGTGCCTGAGCCGGACACGCTGGTGAGCCTGCTGGGCGGCGCAATCGGTTCGCCCGCTCTTTCGCTCGTGCTGGAGGCCTACAACGATGGCACCGGCGCGTTCGAAGTAATTGATCCCGACAACGCGCTGACATTCGGCGTGGCCTTCGTCGACGGCGAGTTTCGCTTGACCGATACACCGCCGGTGAAGGCTAACGTCGACGGGCTGGAAGTTGGGCTCGGTGGCGGACTTGGCGACCTCACGTTCGGCGGCTACCTGGCGCTCGGTGGATTTGACGGACTGGGATTGCCGGCCCCCATGCCCGCGGAACTGGGTGCGCCGTTCTCCGGTCAGCAGGTCGTCGGCGAGTTGAGCGTCACGTCCAGCACCGATCTGGGCAACGTCACGGGCACGCTCAATCTGGGCGGCGCGTTTTCATCGACCGCCGGCGTGGCGACGATCGACCTGGCGGGGACGGCATCGCTGGCGGCCGAGTTGAGCTACAGCGGCCTCTCCGGCAGCGGCAATCTGGCTGTCGACTTCAACTGGCCGCTGGTGATCGACAACTCAGCCGGACAACCCAGCATCTTGGGCATCCCGACAATCAGTAGCGTGCAGGCCACCGAGCTGAATCTGACAGTCGCCGACCTGCTGCAGCTCGACGTGGCCTCGATCGAGTACGCCGATCCCGGCACGCTCGCGCCGGGCGATGCAATCGCCACCCTCCGCGACGCGGTGTTGACGTTTACTAGTCTGCCCGCCGACTTGGGTGTCCCGAGCATCACCGTCGCGGCCATCGACGGCTACGATGACAACGAGGACGGGCTGATCGACGGCTTCGGAGTTTCAGCTTCGATTGACCTCTCGGACGTGTCGTTAGGACTCGGCGAGCAAACGCTGTTGGTGTTGGAAGGCTTGCAACTGGTGGTCTACGGGCTGGAGATCCGGCCGGAAGCCGGCACCGGCATCCGAACCGGCGAGATCGTCTTCGATGCGCAAGGCGTGCAATTGCTGCCGGGCCTGTTGGGCGACGGTGAAGAAGAAACGCAGACGCAGACCGAAACCTTTGCCCTGCCGGGCATCGGTTCGCTCGATATCGAGTCCGGCGCGTTCGCGCTGGACTTCGATGTGCCGGCGTCGGTCGCCAAGTCGATGACGCTCTCGGGCTTCGTGCCGCTCTCGCTGACGCACGTCAGTGCTTCGTTCGATCCCTCGGGCGGCGATGTTGACGCCAGCTTCGCGCTCAGCGGGGTGCCTGAGCCGGACACGCTGGTGAGCCTGCTGGGCGGCGCGATCGGCTCGCCGGGGCTGTCGCTCGTGATGGAAGCCTACAACGATGGCAGCGGTGCGTTCGAGGTTATCGATCCCGAGAACGCCCTGACGTTTGGCGTGGCCTTCGTCGACGGCGAATTCCGCCTGACCGACACACCTCCGGTGAAGGCGAACGTCGAGGGGCTGGAAGTTGGGCTCGCTGGTGGACTTGGCAGCCTCACGTTCGGCGGCTACCTGGCACTCGGCGGCTTTGACGGACTGGGATTGCCGGCCCCCATGCCCGCGGAACTGGGTGCGCCGTTCTCCGGTCAGCAGGTCGTCGGCGAGTTGAGCGTCACGTCCAGCACCGATCTGGGCAACGTCACGGGCACGCTCAATCTGGGCGGCGCGTTTTCATCGACCGCCGGCGTGGCGACGATCGACCTGGCGGGGACGGCATCGCTGGCGGCCGAGTTGAGCTACAGCGGCCTCTCCGGCAGCGGCAATCTGGCTGTCGACTTCAACTGGCCGCTGGTGATCGACAACTCAGCCGGACAACCCAGCATCGCGGGCGTGCCCGCAATCGACAGCGTGCAGGCCACCGATCTCACGTTGGAAGCGGCCGACGTCGCGCGTTTCGAGATCACGCAGATCGACTACGTGAGCAATCCTGTTGCCGGCGCCCCCGTCGCGACTGCCAGCGACGTGCAAGTCACGCTGTTGGGCATCTTTGCCGGGGCGAACGTCTCGGCGAGCACCGATCTCGATCTCTATGACGATGACGGCAACGGGCTCATCGACGGTCTCGCGCTCACGAACCTCACTCTCGCGTTCGCCGATGGGCAAACGTGGGACTACGGGCCGGAAGGCAGTCCGCTGCTGCGGGTGAGCGACCTGAGCGTCACGCTCAGCGACTTGACGTTCCGCCCTGAAGCCGGCGGTCTGAGCTCGGGTGGTTCGATCCTGCTCGATCTTGGACTCGTCGAAGTCTATCCCGACGGTGGCGGCGCGTTTGCCACCACCGTGACCAACGCCACCGGGTCCATCGATCCGCTCACCGGCAAAGTGACGCTGTCGCTGGGCCAACTGACGATCGGCCTGGGGCCCAACTCGTTCTTCCAAGTCGACGTCAACAGCGCGACATTTACCCTGGACGATGACGACGCGACCGACATTCTCACGGTAGCGTCGGCCGATCTGAGCCTCATCGACGACGTCGATACGCTCTCAGCCCTGTCGTTCGGCCTCACCGGCTTCCGATTCAACCTGGTAAACAATCAGCCACGGTTCGGTCTCGATACGGTCACACTCAACAGCCAGGCCGGCGTGCTGACGACGCTGGGACTGGCAGGCTTCGTGCCGTTCGATTTGACGGATGCGAGTCTGAGCTTTGCCGACGATGGCCAGGGCTACACCGATTTCACCAACTTCGTGCTGGGCGTCGACGGCCGGTTCGACTTGTCGCTGCTGGAAAGCTTTCTGCCCTTCGAGCCGGTGCTGAGCGTCGGCGCCAATCCCGCCGACGACGGGCAGGGCGGCGCGAACACGTTCAGCTTCGATCTGGGAATCGACGTCGACGAAGGCATTGTGCAGCCGCTGAACGTCGCCGACATCACGCTCGGCTTCCGCGAGTGGGCGATCGGCGAGCTGGTCTTCGCCGGCGAAATCATCTTTGGCGGCTACGTCGATGGCCAGCTTGTGCCCACCTTGGGCGGCTCGGTCGGCGTCGATGTCAATTCGGCCGCCAACAAGGTTCAACCTTCAAGCGGCTCGGGCTTCGATTTCCATGGCGCGGAGATCGCGCTCGATGGCAGCATCGATCGAACGGGCGGTGTGACGAGCATCGTCGTCGATGCCGACGTGCAGACGAACTTCGATCTGCAACTGGGCGATTTCCTCAGCATCTCGGATCTCGGCTTCAACTTCGGGCTCGACATCGATGCCCCGGACAACTGGCTCACCGATCCGCTCAACCTCGTCTCGGTCACGCCGCGGCTGGAGTCGATGAGCGTTGGATCGCTGGAAGCATCGGTCGGCGATTTCATCAGCCTGGGTGCCGTGCCGGGTAGCGGGGGCCAGCCGGGGTTGATGATCGACTTCATGCCCGAGAACGACGATCCGCTGGCGGTCTTCAACTTCAACGTGCAGTCGCCGCTGATCGGATTGAGCGGCACGGTCGAGAACATCGCCCTGCTCCAAGGCGGAGTGCCCGACTTCGCCGCCATCGATCAAATCACGATCGAATTGGTGAGCCGGGGCGATGGATCGGCCAGTCTGTTGCAGGAGGTCTTTGCCGAGTTCCTGCCGCTGAGCATCTCGAAGATCAGCTTCGACTTCCAAGACGGGTTCTTCGCCTACGACGGCCCATCGACCGGCTTCGAGGGCATCACCGGCATTGCCGATCCGACGGCTCTGAATCTCATCACCTCGGGTCGCGCCGGTACGCCCTCCTGGATGCCGGACGACTTCCTGTTCGAGGTGGGCAGCGACTTCACCGATCTCGAGCTGGACATTCCGAAACTCTTGGCCGGTGAATTCCCGATTGTGAGCCTGGCCGGGCTGGGCTTTGAAGTCGGCGTCGATCTGGGGGCGTTCAAGATCGGCGGCGCGATTTCAGTCGGTGTGGTCGATGCCGATCCTGGCGCCGGCGAGGCACCCGTCTACTACGCAGCCATCGAAGGCGGACTCGAAGTTGGCGACTACGGCGCGACGGGCGCACTGGCGCTGACGACTGCCGGTCCGATTGGCGCGACGCTCAGCGTGCCGCTGGCCATTCCGCTGGGACAGACCGGCTTCCTGATCTCGGGGGCTGCCGGAACGATTCAGTTTGCCACGGTTGCCTTGCCCGATCCGCAGGACATTCAGAGCCCGTCGGATCTGGGCACGATTCCGAATCCGTTCGACATCGAGCTGACCGATTCGGCCGCCATTCGCAACGTCATTCAAGGATTGTGGGTCGACGATCCACAAGGTGGTTTCGTGCTGCCCACGTGGACCGAGCCGGTCACGCTCGCCTTGCAAGGCGAACTGACGCACGTCGCGGTGGCGGGCATGATCAGCGGCACAGCGACAGTTGCAGCAAACCTCACGCTGCCGCTAGGCGGCCAACCGGTCGATCCCGGGCTGGCACTGCTGGGCTTCGGCGATATCAAGGCGTTGGGCATTCCACTGGTCGGCGCGACGTTGCTCTTCGATCTCCGTGACGAACTAAATCCCAGCCTGGGCTTCTACATTCAGGCGCCGGCCTACGGCAATCCGCTGGGCATGTTGTTCCCCGCCCAGGCCGACTTCGGCGTACTGCTGCGGACCGACGGACTGGCCATGGCGACCGCCGTGGGTCTGCGGGCCCTGTTCACCGAGTTGGCCGACGGCGCGCTCGCGCAAGGTCAACTGTTCTTCGAGTTGGTGGCCGGCAAGTTGCTGGAGACCATCCAGAACGATCCGGCCAACTCAAAGCTGGCCGGCGTGCTCGATCCGTTCCTGCCGCTCGGACAGACGGTGAACGATCTCGACCCGGCGGCGCTGGTGACGCTGGTACGCGATGCGCTCGATCTCGACGATGTCTTGGCCGCGCTGGAAGCCGGTGGCGGACAAACGGTCGCGGACATCGCGCCGCAGTTGCAGGCCGCCCTGGCGTCTACGCTGGCACTTTCCGATGCGCTGGTCAGCGACCTGTTCAGCATGGCGCAGCGCGTGATTGCCGACGGCCTCGACGAGGCTCTCACGACAGGTGAGCAACTCGTTGCACTCGGCCTCCGCAATCCGGGCCAAGAGAACGATCCGCTCGATCCGTTCGGTCTGCTTACCAAGCTCAGCCCTGAAAACCTCTCGATCGACCGGCTGGTGCCCGTCGAATTCATCAGCGAGTTCACATCGTTGTTTGTGCAGACGATCAGCCAGGCCATCGGCGCCGCGCTGCAGGAAACGGCTGCTTTCGTTGCCAGCGATTCATTCGATCCACGTTTGTTGATCGAAGGTTCGATTCAGCCCACGCTGCTGGGCGTGCCAGTCGGCGAACCGCCTGGTGGCGTGCAGATGTCGATCTCCAAGCGCGGTGTTTCGTTCGGGCTCGACGTGAGCATCGCGCGGATTCTGGAGCTGATCAGCACCGCGAACATGGGCCCGTTCAGCTTGCTGGCTTACGCCGCGCCGGACATCCAGGACGAGACCACGATCGCGTATGAGTTGCCGTTCAACATCCTGGATGCCCTGCAGGATCTCACCAGTGGCGGGCTGCCGCTGGGCGCGCTCAATCCGTTCTCGCCGGAGTGGGGCGAGCTGGTCATCTCGCAGATTCAGGCGATCACCCACAACTACAACGTCTCGATCTTGCAGTTCGGCCCCGGTTCGACACTGCTGGAAAACAACACGCAGATCGTCGACGACTTCGACGATCCGGTGACGCCCGGCAAGATTCCGGTCACTTCGCAAGCGCTGTTGGATCGGATGCGAAGCCTGGGCGGGTTCCTGTTCACCGGGGGCGTGCTGCAATCGAAGTTGCTCAGCGATCCCTTTGAAGTGATCGCCAACATCATCGAAGAAGCGCAGCAGGCGGGGCAGGAGCTGGGCGATGCCGATGGCGAGCTGGCCTACCTGTTCCAGCTCTTCAGCACCGGTCCCGCTTTCCTCGAAGCGGTGCAAGACCACCTGACACAGATGGAGGAATTCGCCCGGGCGCAGGCCTATCTGCCAATCTCCTACGCAACACTGTTGCCGCAAGAGTTACAGGACCTGCTCGATGGCGATCCGGCGGCCTTCAACGAAGCCTTCCAGACGACCTTCTTCGACGGCGACGGCAACATTCGCGAAGACGCGGTCATCTCGGTGCTGAATGCCCTGGCTGCGGAGATCGGCGACTCGGCATCGACCATCGCCTCGAACATGTTCTTCGAGGGCGTGCTCAACTCGAAGGTGCTGGGCATCGAGCTGGCCAACGGACGCCTCTTCGGCGGCGTGCTGCCCGATCCGGACAATCCCGGCCAGGACGTGAACTTTGGCAACACGGCATTGACCGTTACAGGTGCCATACCGTGGCTGGGTGGACTGGATGTCGAAATGGTGCTCGACAGCCAGCTCATGCCACTGCCCGACCCGCCGGTCAGCGGCGACGATCCACTCGCGCTGCTCCGCGCGGCGTTCGGCGATGCGATCCAGCTTCCGAGGGGACGCATCGAGGCTTCGCTGGACACCACCACTGGCCCGGAGTCGAGCGAGTTCGACATGGTGCTGTCGAGTCTGGGACTCGACCCCTCGTTGTTCGTGTTGCCGACCGTCGGTCAGGCGCAGGCATCGCTGCGGGCCTACACGCCCGGTTTCGATCTGGCGAGCAGCGACCCGATTCAGCGCGTGGGCGGAATGGAGTTCATCGCCAATCTCGGCCTGCCCGGCGTGGTCGACAACGCCGAGTTCACGTTCCGCGTGGGACCGCCCGTCGTCGGGCCGAGCACGTTCATTCCCTTCAGCGCCAAGGCCAGCGTCGACTCGATCACCCTGGCAGGCTTCACGATCAGCGACGCCGCGTTCGAACTCATCAGCGACGCCTCGGGCATCAGCATCGGCATTCAAGGCGAGGCCAAAGTGCTCGGCGCCATGTTCACCGTCGACGGCACGCTCAACAGCCAGATGCAGGGCGACTTGACGCTCACGCTCAAGACGGGCGAGACGCTCGCCGGCGCGTTCGGCGGTTTTTCGGGCGAAGGCAGCTTCACGCTCAGCCTGACCGGGCCGACTTCGGGATCAATCGCGTTTGATGGCACACTCAGCGGCGTGCCCGGTGTCCTCGGTTCGCTGGCCGTCGGCGGCTCGATCGATTCCAGCGGCGACTTCCTGTTCACCAGCGGGGTCACGTCGCTCGCTCTCGCCGGCTTCAGCGTTCAATCGGCCTCGCTCACGATTTCCAACACCAGCGGCGTGGTCGATGTCGAAGTCGACGGATCGATGTCGATTCTCGGTACCAGCTTCGCGGCGTCTGGCCATCTGAATTCCGCCGGTTTCGGCAGCCTGGCGATGAGCCTGACCGGCTCGACGCCCAGCTTTGGCGGTCTCAGCGGAAATGGCTCGTTCGCGCTCAATCTGAGTAGTCCCACCAGCGGCTCGGTCACGTTCAACGGCACACTTTCGGGCGTGCCTGGCAAGGGCGCAGCGCTGCTGTCCGTTAGTGGCAACATCCAGTCCAACGGAAACTTCTACGTCGACAGCAGCTTCACGACGCTCAACCTCGCTGGATTCCAGTTCTCGTTCATCGAGGTCGCCGTCGAGCGCGTGGCCGGTGTCACGCAGGTTCATCTCGATAGTCTGCTGAATACGCCGCTATTGGGTGCACCGTTCAGTCTCTCCGGCTCGCTGAGCACGGCCGGTCAGGGCAGTCTCGATCTGAATCTGGCGAGCGGAACGCCCGCGTTCAGCGCTTTCCCGGTGGTTAGTGGGAGTTTTTCGCTGCAGCTGGCGAGTCCCACATCGGGTTCGGTCGCGTTCACCGGCAACATCAGCGGAGTCCCCGGCAAGGGCTCAGCGTCGTTGAGCGTTGCCGGCACGCTGAGCAGCTCGGGCAACTTCTCGCTGAGCACATCGCTGTCGACCAACCTGGCGCTGGCCGGATTCTCGATCAACGGTGCCTCGCTCACGATCGCCCGCAGCGGCTTCACGACGACTGTGACCGTCGGAGGTACGAATGCCATCTCGCTGCTGGGCGCTACCTTCCGGGCGTCGGGCGTGCTCAGCACCAACGGCTCGGGCAACCTGACTCTGACCAACACGCTGTTCACGCCGTCATTCGGCGGCCTGTCGGCAAGTGGCACATTCAGTTTGAATCTGTCGAACGATTTGAGTGGTTCTGTCTCTTTCAGCGGCAATGTGAGCGGCGTGCCCGGCAAGAGCGGCTCACTTTCCATGAGCGGCTCGATTCAGTCCAACGGCAACTTCAGCGTCAGCAGTTCGGCCACGAGCCTCTCGCTGGCCGGATTCACGATCAACTCAACCACGGTTCGGGTTGCCAAGTCGGGCAGCACCACGCGCGTCTACGTGGAAGGCAATGCCCAACTGAATCTGCTCAGCACGCAGTTCGCCATCAACGGCGATCTGAGCACCAGCGGCAACGGCACGCTCAGCATGTCGGTGGCCGGGGGCACGCCCAGATTCGGTGGTTTCCAGGGTACGGGCAGTTTCAACCTCGTGCTCTCGTCGAGCACCAGCGGGTCCGTCAGTTTCAGCGGTTCGCTCATCAACCTGCCGGCGGGCATCCAGGGTAGTTTGGGCGCCAGCGGCACGGTGAATTCGTCTGGCGTGTTTAGCCTCAGCGCGTCGGCCAACAATCTGATCGTCTCGCCCAGCGCGGCGGTCTTCCCGCTGCGAGCCGTCGTCAACGGCGCGCTGAGCGTCAGTGGCAACGCCAGTAATTCCAGTGGGCAGATCAGCGGCTCGGGCAGCATCCGAGTCGAGCAATACTTCAGCTCGTCGAATCACCCCGACGTGATTCCCACGTTCACGATGCCGAGCTTCTCGCTCAACACATCGGGCACGCTGACGGCCACACTGGCCAACTTCGGGTTTAGCGCGGGCATCATCGACTTCGATACTGACCTGGTGCGGCTGGAGATCAACTCCGGCGGGCTGTTCCGACTCAACGTCGACGGTCCATCGGTGGACGTCGATGACTTGTTCGGCACTTCCGGCAGCCTCTGGCACCGCGACTTCAGCGACTTCAACATCGATCTGAATGTATCGGCCGATTTCAACGTTCAGGTCTTCGACGGCGACAACGATCTGTTCATGGGCGGGTTCATTCTCAAGGGCACCGACGTCAGACTCGTTCGCAGTGGCGGTGTGCTCAGCCTGCGTCTGGAGAGCGATTTCAACCGGCAGTCGCGCGTCAAGTTGATCGGCAACCTTGGCGAGCTCGACTTGAATGCGTTCACGATCAGCTCCAATGGCACGTTCGACGTCGATACGACTGATCTCACGATCGGAAGCACCACCGCGAGCACTTACGTTACGGCCGACCGAGTTCGGTTCCGCAAGCCGACCAGTTCGTTCTTCTCGCTCGAAATGCGCGTCGAGGATCCCACGCTGCATCTGCCACTGAACAAGACCGTCGATCTGGGCAGCGTCATCACCTTCAACGAAAACGGCTCGCTCACCAAGGATCTGTTCAATCAGAGCACATCGCTGCTCAACTACGGTTCGGGCTTCGCGCCGCTCTCGGACCAGACCAACAACATGGACTTCAGGTTGCAAACCACGTCCAGCGGTTGGCAGTTCAAGAAACGTGACGACGGCAGCTACGCAACGCAGTACATCGATCTCGATCTGATCGGCTCCACGTCGTTCGCCGAATTGCGCAGCTTCTCGATCGACCACAACGGCAACTTCAGCGGTTCGGTCCGCACGCAACTGAAGTTCTCGATCGGCTCGACCAACTACACCTTCAGCACCGGCACGTTCTCGCTCAGCAAAGTCGGCAACAACGTGCGGCTTTCGGTGAGCAACCTCAACATCAGTCTCGGCTTCAACTCGCTGAACATGTCGGGCTACATGCAGTCCAACGGCTCGTACTCGTTCAGCGGCAGTGAGTCCGTCTCGGCCACCGTCTCCGTCGTCGGCTACAATCTGGCGCGGATTGTCGGTAGCTTCTCAGCCAGCTTGTCGTCATCGAGTGGTTTTTCCGCCTCGATCTCCAGCGCTTCGCTGCAAGTGTGGAATCCATTCTCCAGCTCTTGGAACACCATCGCCAGCGGTTCGGCCAGCATCGACCAACAGGGCAAAGGCACGATCGGCGGAATCGGCTTCGATTGGTAGTCGCTCGAACTGTTGAAACACTTCTGTCGGTTGACAGGCGCTCGACTAGCTGAGCCAATGGGCGGCGTACGACAGGGGAATCGCCGCAGGCTCCGCTGATGTATCGCCCACACTCCATGCACGGCCCGCGCTGTTCGCTCACTTTGCACAGCGCCGAAACGCTGGGTCCGCCGCTGTTGCTGTTGCACGGCGTGCTGCGGGCGTGGGACGACTTTCTCTGCGTCTGTCCGTTGCTCGAGACGCAATGGAGCGTTCATGGCCTCGATCATCGTGGCCACGGCGCATCGGGTCACGCCGGCGGATTGTATCAAGTCCGCGATTACGTCGAAGACGCGGCCAGCGTCGTCATAGAACACTTCGACGAGCCGGTCGTGCTCGTCGGTCATTCGCTGGGCGCCCTGGTTGCCGCAGCCGTCGCCGCTCAAGTTCCCAGGAAGGTCCGCGCCGTCGTGTTAGAAGACCCGCCCTTCACGCAACTCGGGACCGATATCCAAAAGACGTCGCATCACGCGCTGTTCGCCGGCATTCAAGGACTACTGCCCTCATCCGGTTCGATCGAGAATCTGGCTGTGCAGCTCGCCGCGCTGGAAGTCCCGCTCCCGGCGACGGGCGAAACCCGGCCCCTCGGGGATTTGCGAGACGCGGCGAGCCTGCGGTACAGTGCGCGGTGCTTGCAGCGGATGGACCCGGCGGTGCTCGAACCGCTCGTCGCCGGACGCTGGATGGAGGGCTACGACTTTCGTGGCACTGTGAAGGCAATCTCCTGTCCGGCGCTGTTGCTACAAGGCGAGACGTCGCTGGGCGGCATGCTCGATGATCACGATGCTCAAGTCGCCACCGACCTGATGACCCGCGAGACACACATCAAGCTCGAAGGAGTCGGCCACCTGATTCATCAAATGCGTACTGAAGACTATCTGCGGCTGGTGCTCAGCTTCCTGGCATCCTTGGATTGATACCGAACGCTCTATGAAGACTGCTCAAGGCACGTTCGTCATTCACAATGGGCAACTGATCGACGGCAATGGCGGTCCGCCGATTGCGGACGCGACGTTACTCGTCACCGACGGGCGAATTACTTACGCCGGGCCGCAGGCTGAAGCTCCAAATCCGGACGCAGTCACGCGGCGATTCGATGCCGGTGGCGGCACAATCATGCCGGGGCTGGTCGAAGCCCACTATCACCCCACGTATTTCAACGTCGCGCAGCTCGAAGACCTGGACATCAAGTATCCGGTCGAGTACGTCACGTTGCTCGCTGCGGCCAATGCGCGGCTGGCCTTGGAGTGCGGCTACACGGCGGCCCGCAGCGGCGGAAGTCTGTTCAATATCGACGTGTGGCTCAAAGAGGCCATCGACAACGATCTGCACGTCGGGCCGCGCCTGGCGGCCAGCGGCCGCGAGATCTGCGGCGTGGGCGGTTTGATGGACTGGAATCCCGACTTTCGCCGCATCGGCATGGAAGGCCTCGTGCTGCTGGTCAACGGACCCGACGAAGCCCGGGCCGCCGTTCGCAAACTGGTCAAAGACGGCGTCGAGTGGATCAAGACGTATCCCACCGGCGACGCTGCGGCGCCGGACACGAACGATCATCACACGCTCTGCATGACGGCCGAAGAGATGAACGCCGTGGTGGCCACCGCCCACAACCACAAGCTCAAGGTCACTGGCCACTGCCGCGCGACCGAGGGCATCAAGAATGCCCTGCGAGCCGGTTACGACGCCATCGAACATGGCACGTTCATGGACGACGAGGCACTCGACATGTTGCTGACGCGCGACACGCCCGTTGTGCCGGCACTCCAGTTTGAGTACGCCAGCGTCGTGCACGGACCGGGCTTCGACATGCCGCAGCAGGTCATCGACGGGCATCAAGAAACGCTCGATGCTGGCGCCGAATCGGCACGGCGAATTCTCAAGTCGGGCGGGCGGATCGGTCTCGGCGGCGATTACGGCTTCGCCTGGAATCCGCACGGCGACTATGCCAAAGAGATCACATTCTTCGTCAACCACGTTGGTTTCACGCCGCTGGAAGCGCTCACCTGCGCCACGCGCACCGGCGCTGAGATCATGGGTTGTGAAGAGGAAATCGGTACACTCGAACCCGGCAAACTGGCCGACGTGCTCGTCATCGACGGCGATCCACTCTCCGAGATTCAAGTTCTCGAAGACCGCTCGCGCTTCCTGGCCGTGATGCAGGGCGGCATCATCAAAGCCGGCCGCTGGCTACACGACCCAGCCGCCACCGCGGCGACGTCGTAGTCTCGTTTTCGCTTCATGCCCAGCGATGTCGTTAGAGAACGTTGAACCTCCTCCTCCGATCGACCACGGGTGCCAATGGCTGCTGGCCAGCCAGTGAGGGGCTTGGGCAACTCACGGCGTATGTAACCCGTGAAGCGCAACCGGGGCACTGGCTGGCCAGCAGCCAGTGGCACCCAAGATCAAACCGGCTTTGTGCGAACCGGTTGCGTCTGGCAGGCAATGACCATCTTTCGCTGTAGTTTTAGACTTTGAATGACATCTATCGCGCGCCGGCCATCTGCTCGTGTTCACGGCGCACGGCGGCGAGTTGTTCGTCGTAGGCGGCGATGACTTCCTTGCGGCGCAGTAGTCCCAGTACGGTCGTGGGGTTTTCGGGATCGACGACCGGAATCTCGTCGATGTTCTTTTGCGTGAAGCGACGCAGCGCGGTGTGCAGGTCGTCGGCCGGCGTCACCGTCAGCACGGGAAACGTGGCGATGTCGGCCGCCACCACGAGATCGCCGGCACCGCCGCTTTCCATCACCGAGCGGATGTCGCTCAAAGAGAAGATGCCGACGAGCTGCTCATCGTCGTCCACCACGGGAAAGTACGAGTTCTCGGAGGCAGCCACACGGCGGATGATCTGCGGCAGCGGCGTGTCCTGACGGATGAAATCGACGCCCTGGCCGGAGTACAGCACATCGCGAACGCGGATGCGGGCAAGTATATCGACCACGAAATCGCCGAAGTGCACCGGACTATCGATGGGCGAAGTCACTTGCTCCTCGTACAGCTTCACCCGTGAAGAGAGAATCGCCACGTTGACGTTGGCCACCACCATCAGCGGCACGATGAGCTGATATGAACCGCACATCTCCGAGACCATCAGCAGGGCGGTCAGCGGGACCTTGGCCACGCCCGCAAAAAAGCCTGCCATACCGATCAGCACGTACGCCCCGGGTTGCGGAACATAGTCGGCCCCGAACAGCTCCTGGCACAAAAGCCCGAAGGCCCCGCCCAACATCGCGCCGATGAACAGCGACGGCGCAAACACACCGCCGCTGCCGCCCGAGGAGATCGTGAGCGACGTAGCGAGAATCTTGGCGGCGGCCAGCATCAGCATCAGCCGAATGGCCGACCACGGCTCGCCGCCGAGCTGACCGTCGATTGCCTGTTGCACCCAGCCGTAACCCCCGGCCATCACCTGCGGCAGGAAGAGCGCGAGGCACCCCAGTGCCAGTCCGCCCAGCGCCGGCTTAAACATGTTGGGAATCGGGATCTTCTTCGCGATGCGGTCGCGCGTGGCATAGAACACGCGCACGTACGCGAACCCAACCAGGGAGCAGAGCACGGCGAACACGACGTACAGCGGTAGCTCGGCCGGGTGAAAAAAGAAGTCGTCGGGCGTATGGAACGCGAACCCCGGTCCGTAGATGGTCGAGAAGACTGTATAAGCGATGACCGACGCCATCACCGCCGGAACCAGTACGGCGAACTCCATCGCCGTGCTCGAATACAGCACTTCGCTGACGAACAAAGCGGCACCCAGCGGGGCGCGAAAGATCGCGCCGATGCCCGCCGCCGCGCCGGCCAGCATCAAGTAGCGCCGCTCGATATCGCTCAGCCCGACGCGCGTGGCGAGAAACGAACCGAACCCCGCCCCGATCTGCGCGATCGGTCCTTCGCGGCCGGCCGAGCCCCCTGTGCCGATCGTCAATACGCTGGCCGCCGCCTTGATCAGCGGGACGCGTCCCCGCACAATGCCCCGCTGCCGATGAAAGGCCCGCACCATCGCGTCGGTGCCGTGACCTTCGGCCTCCGGAGCCAGCAGGTAGACGAGCACGCCACAGGCCAATCCGCCGATGGCCGGAATCAACAGCACGGCCCAAGTCCGTGTCGGCAGCGAAAACTCGGTGCGGCCGTAGCCCTCGCTGCCGGCTCCCGGCGGTTCATAGCCCACGATGCCTACCAGCACGTGAGCCTGAAACGCCTCCAGCACAAAGTAAAAGCCCGCCGCCGCCAAGCCGGCAATCACGCCGACGACGCAGCTATAGACGATCACCCGGCCCGACGATTCGAGATCGAACACGCCCTGCAGCGTGTTTCGCCAGCGCTGGAGCCAGTTGTCTGGAGAAGCGGATTTCATCGACCGGACTGCTTGGCCGGCCGCGCATCACGCTGCCTGTGGGCGAAGGCCGCTTCGGCGGGCAACGAGGCCCGCAGCGCCCTACGATTGAAAGAGCAGCTTGCTGGCGGAGGGCCGTACCTCCGCGCCGGCGCTTGAAAAGAGCGGGCCCGGCGGGTAACAGAGTCTCGTGAGCGTTCGCGCAGGCGCGACAGTATGGCCCACGTCGCCTGTGCCGACAAGGTGGTCAGGACGCCGCCAGCGTCGCGACGCGATGGTGACAGATTTCCAATCGGCTTGAACAGCTCGAGGAGCACTTGATGACACACGATTTGAGCGGTCGCGTAGCACTGGTCACGGGAGCCTCGCGTGGACTGGGCGCCGCGATGGCTGAAAAGCTGGCCGCCTGCGGAGCGCGGACGGCCGTGAACTACCATGCCAGTCCCGAGAAGGCTCAGCGGCTATTGGCCAAGATTCGCGAAACGGGCGGTGAAGCCGAAGCCTTCGCCGGCGACGTTTGCGACGAGGCCCAGGTCAAGTCGCTGGTGGCTGCGGTGCAGGAGCGCTTCGGCCCCATCGACATCATGGTGATCAACGCAACCGGGCCGCAGCCCTTCATCCCGATCGAACAGCTCACGTGGCAAGCCTGCCTTGACCAACTCGAGTTTTTCGTCAAGAGCCCCATGTTGCTGGTGCAGCAAGTACTTGCCGGCATGAAAGAACGCCGCTACGGCCGGATCATCAACATCGGCTCCGAAGTATTCGAACGCGGCATCGCGCAGTTTTCCAACTACGTCTCGGCCAAAGGCGCACAGCTCGGTCTGACGCGCTCCTGGGCGATGGAATTGGCCAGTTGGCAGATCACGGTCAATCTCGTCGCGCCGGGTTGGATCCCGACGGAACGCCACGTCGACGACCCGCAAGAGATGAAAGACGCCTACGCCAAAGCCGTGCCGATGGGCCACATGGGCGTCGCCGAAGACGTGGCAGAGGCCGTCGCCTTCCTGGCTTCCGACGGCGCCAAGTTCATCACCGGGCAAAAGATCTCCGTCAACGGTGGCAATACGTTGGCCTGAGCGAGATTCGTTCAGCGAACAGGCTTGGGCGGAGCAAAATACTCCGTCAGCTCGGTGATGCCTGCGTACGCAAAGAACGTCAACGTGAGCACCAGCAGCGCGTTGATGAACCAGCCGCTGGTGAACGGGCCACCCACCCAACTGCGGCGGTTGTTCATCACCAGCAGCGTCAACGCCAACAGCGGCATGAACGTCGCGCCGAGTATCGCGTTGACGATTTGCAGCGACCGCACGGGCGTCCACAACAAGATCAGCGGTACCGTCGCCAGGCCCACGAGATAGACTCGATACGGCCAGGTACCCACAAGATCGAGCGATGGTTCGCTCGCGTTCTGGCGGTATCGACGGCGTCGGATGGCAAAAAAGTCGGCCGCCAGGTACGGGACGCCCTGCCACACGCCCAGCAGACTGGAAAATACAGCGCCCCAGAACCCAATCAGGAACAGCCAGCGGGCCAACTCGCCGAACTGTCCGGTCGCCCGCGCGAGTTGATCGGCCAACTCCAGAGCCACCATCGCGCCCTGCCCGCTGACTTCGATCTGGGAGCCGATCAGCACCATGGCTGCGCCGAACAACGCCGTGAGCGAGTAGGCCACCGCCAAATCGAAGCGACAGCGGGCCAGTCCCGATGCACCGCGGCGCCCGTCTTCGCGAATCCAGTAGCCGTAGCACAGCACCGTGACCGTTCCGCCCACGCCGCCCACAATTGCCACCACGTGGCCGATTCCCTGGGCGGGCAATCGCGGCACGACGAGTCCGGCGGCTGCGGCCGACCAGTCGGGCGCGACGAGCACGGCGGTGATCATCACCGTGGCGAACATCATGGCGATAAACGTGCCCATCAGCCGTTCGAAGAGTCGAAAACCGCCCAGCCACACCAGCAGCAACCCCACCAGCGCGTGAGCGGCACCGCTGGACGCTTTGAAACTCTGCACGCTGTCCGCGTCGTGCAGCTCGGCCAGTCCCGCCGCCGACCACAAACCGACCAGCGCCACACCGCAGGCCGAAGCGAGCGCCCCGCCGACCACCAGCGACCAGACTAAGAGATAGGCGAGAAAGACGATCTCGACCCACAGCCCGAACTTCGCCACCCAGCCTTCCAGCAGCGTCGTATCGGTGGCCATTTGCCAGCGGGCAAGTCCTTCGTTCACCGTCCATTTGAAGACCGCGCCGAGCACGACGGCCCACAGCACGACGACGCCCGCTTCCGAGCCGACAATGCTGGCTGTCATCAAGTCGCCCGCGCCGACACCCGTTGCTGCGACGAGCAAGCCCGGGGCGATCAGTTGCCAGAGGCGAAGACGCGGCGGGTTTTCAATCGGTGGGTTCGTTGTCACCGCGCACACCTACTGTTGGTCGCGCGCTGCGTCGGCGCGTTCACCCGCGGCGGGCGCGTCGGCCATCAGAAATGCGACCAGGTCGACCATTTCTTGATCGCTGAGCTGTTGCTCGATCCCCTCCGGCATCAACGACAGCCGGGCAACAACCAACTCGTCGACCTCGCTGCGGGCAATTGCCGTCAGTTTGCCTCCCGCTAGCTTCAGCATCACGCGCTGCGGAGAGTCCTCGACCAACAGGCCCGTAAACACCTGGCCCTCGTCGGTGATCACCGTCATGGCACGATAGTCCCGACCAATGACCAGGCTGGGATCGAACACGTTGGAGAGCAACTGTTCCAATGAGCCGCGGCCGTTGCGGGTCAAATCGGGGCCAACTTCCTGCCCTTCGCCATGAATGCGATGGCACTGTGCGCACAGCCGGCGAAACACCGCCTGCCCGGCGTCAGGATCACCTGCTCGTTGCGAGACGAGCTGCCGCACCTGAGCCACAACCTGTTCTCGCTGCGGATCGCGGCCGGTGCGGATGTCGCCCCACAGCGAGTTGACGCGCTCGGCCACGCGGTCATGTTCGTGCGCGAGCAGCTTGCGGAGTTGATTGACGTCGACAGCCGCAGCCGGGATATCGCCGGCGGCAATCTGCTCCAAGAGCGGCAGAGCCCACTCGACGCGACTGGTCAGCAATTCGATCGCTGCCGCTTGGGCATCCGCGGCCAGATGCTCGTAGCTCGACAAGACGAACGTCGCGACCTCGGTCGACTGTAACCCTGCCACCACGCGCAGCACCGAGGGCATCAACTCCCGTGCTTCTTCACGCTGGGCCAGCCGTTCGAGTAGAGCCAACAGCCTCTGTTCTCGGTCAGGATCGCTGTGGCTGGCCGCGACCAATGCAGCCAGGGCGTTCAACCGCATCTCGTTTCGGAACTTCGGATAGCTGACAATCGATTCGGCGAAGTCCCGCGCCGACAGGTCGCCCCAACTCAGGGTCAGCAGTTTCGCAGCCTCGTACACCGCGCAGCGATTCTTTGCATCAGTGAATGCACTGACAAGGGGTTCAAGCTTGCCCCGCAAGTCTGCCAGCCGCTCCCCTTGCAACTCGCCGTTTTGGACCTTGGCGGTCAGGTTGCGCAGGACTCCCGCTAACGCCCCCACTGCCTGCTGGCGATAGAGCAATTCGACCAGCAACACGACGTCGTCGATCGGCGCATCAGAGCCGAGCAGCCGATCGATCATGCGCGGCAAGAGCGCCAGGACCGCCGATGCTTCTCGCACGTCCTCTCTGGCCAGCCGCGAGAACACACTCTGCGGATCTTCACCGAGCTCGGGGTGCAGATTGGCCCACACAATCTGCGGGATCAGTGGATCGCCGTTGCTGGCGGCCAAGACCCGCAACAACACTTCGGCGGCGGGAAGTTCCTCGATTTTTTGCGCGGCAATCGCGACTTGCAGTCGGACATCGGGATCGTCATCCCATGCGAGCTGCACGATCTTGTGCCGCGATTCAGAATCGATGTTGCCCGCGTTTCCAGCGGCGCGAACTCCCCAAGCCCGCAGCGAAGGGTCGGGGCTCGTCAGCAGCGCGGCGAGAAACTCCGATCCAACGTCGCGACTGCTCAATACAGTCCACAAAGCGTGCATCCGCTGCTTGGCCGGTGTCTGCTCCTCCAGCACCAGCTTTTCGAGCGCATCGATGGTCGCATCTTCGGCCCGCTCTGCGAGCAACTGCTGAGCAATATCGCGCATGTAGACATTTGGATGCCCGAGCAACTCGATCAGTCTTTCGTCGGGTTCCGCCGCGAGATCGAATCCGGATACGCGCGGCGTCTCTCCGTATCGAACGCGATAGAGTCGACCTTTACCGCGATCGATGCCCTCGGGATCACGTCGGGCGTCCTGATAACAGTGGTAACGGTCGTACCAGTCCAAGACGTACAGACAACCGTCGGGCCCCGTCTTTTGTGCGACGGGCATGAACCAGGCGTCGTTGGCCGCGAGAAAGTCCCGCTCGGCCGTACCGTGATACGTTGCTCCACGCCGCTCAAGTTTGTCGACGTTGATGCAGCCGCCGTGGATGTTGCCCATGTAGAGCCGCTCGCGGTACTCGGGCGGATAGACGTCGCTGTCGAAGTAATGAATGCCGCAGTACGCGGCCTTTTGGTGGGTGTGATCAACGATCGACTCGACCTTCCAGGTGAAGGGCGGATACGCGCCGGCCTGACGGTGGTAGTAGCCCGTCTCCACGATGTGCCACAGATGGTCGATCACGCAGGCACTCAGAAACATGCTCCCGGCGCGATCGAACGCGATGCCCCACGGATTGCTCGTGCCCTCGGCGAAGACCTCGAACCGCCGCGTGCGCGGATGCAGGCGCCACACCGCGCAGCTGAATTCATAGCGGCGGTCGTGTTGGACAATCGCGCTCGGATTGAAAACACCGTTGAGCCCGTACAGCCAGCCATCGGGGCCCCAGGTCAGCGAGTTGGGCAGCTCGTGGGTGTCGCGGCGTCCAAAACCGGTGACGATCACCTCGCGCTCGTCGGCGCGATCGTCACCGTCGGTATCCTGCAAAAGCAACAGGTCGGGCGAATTGGCCACCCACACGCCGCCATATCCCACGGCGATGCCCGAGGGAATGTTCAGTCCTTCGGCGAAGACAGTGAACTCATCAGCGCGGCCGTCACCGTCGGTGTCTTCCAAAATGCGGATGCGATCCTTTCCCTTGCCGGCTTCCAGCCGTGGGTATTCGAGACTCTCGGCGACCCAGATGCGGCCCCGCTCGTCGAACGTCATGGCGACCGGGTTCACCAGGTCGGGTTCAGCCGCGACGAGCTCGACCTGAAACCCCTCGGGCACGACCATCTGCGCGATGGCCTCCTCCGGCGACAAAGCCGGCCCGGGCGGGCGGTCCTGGTGATGCGGGATGACCGGCTCTTGCCCGACGGTCGCGTGCATCATCTGCGCCATGGTCACGGCGGCCAAAACAAAGCATGCCGCCGCCGACGTACTGCGGCCAACACTTGAACGTGCGAGCATGAGGGTTTCTCGTTCGTGCTTTTGTCCGTAGATCATTGTCGCCGCACAATCATTCGTGCAGCCTGAACGGTTCAACGCCCGGCAGGCTTCAGCGCACGTAAGAACCTAATTGTGCCGCCGCAATCAGGCAAACTCCGCACTTACAGGTGGTATAGACTCGGCGCATTCGTGCGGCACTCGCAACGGCACCGTCGGCGAACAGATGCGCCAACTGCTAAGCTGGCAGCCGGAGATGCATCGCGCTGCGAACCTACTGTGAACACCGAGTTCTCTGGAAAGTGACACAACATGCGATCGGGCTATCGACGCTGGCTTATCGCTTGCGGAATTGTCTGCGTCATGTTCGCCAGTGACGCTTTACTACGAGCCGCCGACGTGACCGCGATGGCCTACAATCTCCGCTACGCCTCGGACGAAGGGCCACATGCCTGGCACTTGCGATTGCCGCTGGCCGTCGAAATGCTGGAGAGCGAAGATCCCGATCTGATCGGAACGCAGGAGGGGCTCTATCGTCAATTGAAAGACCTCGACGCGGCCCTGCCGCGGTACCGTTGGATCGGGCTGGGGCGCGATGGTGGTAGCCGCGGCGAGTTCATGGCGATCTTCTATCGGCACGAGCGATTCGAGCCGCTCGAGTACGACCACTACTGGCTGTCGGATACGCCGGATGTCATCGGCTCGGCCTCTTGGGGCAATGACAACCGGCGGATGGTGACCTGGGTGCGATTTCGAGATCGGTCAAGCGGCGAAGAGCTGTACTTCATCAACACGCACTTCGACCATCGCCTGCAAGCCGCCCGGGAAAAGAGCGCTGCGCTGGTTTGGGAAAAGACGCAGGAACTCGACGGCCATCTGCCCATCGTACTGGTCGGCGATTTCAATGCGGCAGCCGGGAACAATCCCGCCTATTCGCACCTGGTCGCAGAAGATCGCTTTCGCGACTCGTGGCCCGAAGCGCACGATCGTGGTCCGGCGGTGGGGACGTTCCACGGCTACCGCGGTCCGCGACCCGATGGCGCCCGCATCGATTGGATCTTGTTGCGTGGACCGATTCGCGCGAAGGCGACGCACGTGGTGACGTTCGAGAGGGACGGAGCGTATCCCAGCGACCACTTCCCCGTCGTCGCCCGCTTGTCGCTAAGTGCGTCGCCGTGATCGCTGCGGATCAATCCCGAGCGGCGAAGAAGCCTTTGAGCGCTTCATCGACCGACGGTCGCGGGCAGTCGGGAAAGCTCTCCGTGAAACGACTCGAATCGAACGAAGTATCGCGGGGGCGTGGTTCAGCGCTGGGAACGTCGAGTCGGGAGCTTGTCACCAGCGCCGCCTGATCGAGTCCGGCGAGTTTCGCGATGCGCTCGCCCAGCTCCCAGCGGCTGAGTCGCTCAAGGCCGCCCAAATGCAACAACCCTGTCACATCACTGGTGGCGGCGTGGGCCAACGAGCGGGCCGCCGTTTCCAAATCGAGCGGCGTCCTCCATTCATCGTCGAACAATCGAAACTCGCGGCCGGCGCGCAGGGCCTCCAGTTGCTGATCGAAGAACGTGGGACGCGCGATCAGCGCTGGCCCGTACAAGAGGCTTACACGCACTACCAAGCCTCGCGGCGTCGCGCGGACAGCCGGTTCGGCAGCCAGCTTGGTGCGACCGTAGTGCGAAAGCGGCCGGGCCTCGTCGTCTTCGCTGTAGTTGCCCCGCTCACCGTCGAAGACCAGATCCGTCGAGACATAGACCAGTCGCGCACCGTTGCGCTCGCAAAGTCCTGCCAGTTGCTCAGTGGCCTGCGTATTGGTGGCTTCCGCCCGCTGGGGTTCCTGATAGGCGTGGCCGATGGCCGACATGGCGCCTGAGTGAACCACCGTTTCGGGCGCGGCCTCAGCAAACGCTTTAGCGATGTCGTCCGGCGCACAGAGGTCGACGGGCGCTAGTTCTTGCCCGAACAAGGTGCCCCGCGTGGTACCGCTCCACGCCACGACATCGACGTCTGCCGTGCTGAAATGCCGCAGCAGGTACGCCCCGAGCTGTCCGCTGGCGCCGGTGATCAACACACGTCGGCTCACGAACTCGAACTCCGCGGGCGACTCTCATCGTCGGCCGCGACGCCGGCTGCCGACGTCGAAATTGCCTCCAGCCGTAATCGATGGTACTTCAAGCCCGGAAAGAAGAAGCAGGCCGCCACCACGAAACCGAATAGCGTCAGCCCCACATCCGGAAGTTCGATTTGCGCGGCGGGCAGCTCGATGGGAATGGGCAGCAGGCGGCTATCGGGCAGGAAGGCCATCAACAGTGCCGTGCCGAACAGCGCGGCGGCTTGGATGTAAAACGAGCCGCTCAAGATGCCGGCCTTCGCCAGAAAGACCATGCCGCTGATCAAGCCCAGCACCGGCGAGAGTTGGAGCACGGGCAGTTCGAGCATCATCTCGATCACGAACAGCAACACACTGGCCAGCATTCCCGCCCCCCAGACATGCGCGATCTGCCGTTCGACAAATGTCACCGGTCCCGCGCGGCGGCGCAACATCCAGACCATCGGCGCCCAGATTGCCAGGCCCACGGCCCACAGAGCAACGTAGGGTCCGGGGATTTCGATGCCCAGCCAGTGAAGCATGTTCGTTGTGACGCACAGCACCAGCAGCACCAAGCTATGCCAGATCCACAGCAGGCCCCAATTCTCGAGGACCGCAGCGTGATGCGTTTCGCGGAACAGGCGCGCCACCACCTGGCTGAAGCGGCCGGAGCGCGCCGCGATGGCCTCACCGGCCAGGTACGCTTCAAGATCATCGGCCAATTCGCCGGCACTGGCATAGCGTAGAGCGATGGGTTTTTGCAGGCAGCGGAGGGCAACCATCTCGAGATCGCGATCGGCCTTGGCATTCAACAGTCGCGGCGGCAGCGGGTCTTGTTCCAGCACCATCAGCACCGTGTCGACGGGTGAGGGCGCTTGAAACGCGGGCCGGCCGGTGAGCATCTCGTAGAGGATCATTCCCAGGCTGTAGACGTCGCTGGCCGGACCAACTTCGCCGCGGCTTCCGGCAGCCTGCTCGGGCGCGATGTAGCTGGGAGTGCCGACGATGGCACCGGTGCGCGTCAGGCTTTGCCCGGCTTGCAATTGCTTGGCCAGCCCGAAGTCGCTCACCAGCGGGCGGCCGGTCCGGTCGATGAGGATGTTCGACGGTTTGAGATCGCGATGCAAAACGCCCTGGCGATGGGCCATGTCGACGGCGCGGCAAATGGGAATCAAAAGCTCGGCCGCTTCGCGCGGCGTCAGCGGACCTTGATCGAGGCGGGCGGCCAACGTCGTGCCTTCGATCAGTTGCATGCTGAAGTAAGGCTGATCGTCGACCTCGCCCACTTCATAGACCGGCACAATGTGCGGGTCGGCCAATCGCGCGGCTGCTTCCGCCTCGGCGTGAAAACGGGCCTCTTCCGTTGGTCCAGCCAATCGCGCGTTGAGCAACATTTTGACCGCCACGATGCGGTCGAGATCGAGCTGGCGGGCTTTGTACACCACGCCCATCCCGCCGCGGCCGATTTCTTCGAGCAGCTCGTAGTTGCCCACACGGCGAGGGAGGCTGTTGTCCACGCGTGGCGTACCCGTCGTTGTCTCCGAGCGGCCCGAAACGGGATCCGTCGTCTCCGCCGGATGCTGACTGGCACCAAACGGTGTGGAAGGGTTCGTTCGCGCGAGCCCGTCGACCATCCGCGTAGCCGCCCACAGCCGGCGTAGTTCGGCGGCTACTTCCGGATGTCGCGCTGCGACACGTTCCACGTCGGGCTGCTGTCCACGGCAGAGTTGATCCGTCAGCGCCGCCAGTAGTTCGGCCAACAGGCCCTCTGGGTCTTTGTCGGCAGACGTGGCAGCCTGTTCTGTCGCGGCGCGATCGGCCATGACGGCAACTTCGTTGGCTTCGACTTACTTCGACAGCGGGGCAAGCCGCTCAAGTGTATCTGAAGGAACGTCGATCACGTCGACTGATCGCCTGTATTCTCCAGCACGCCGCGCAGCCGCTTGATCGCTCGCAGGTAACGCATGCTGGCCGCGGCTTCGGTCAGATCGAGCGCTTGCGCAATCTCTTGATTGGTGAGGTGCTCGAAGTGCCGCATGAGCACGATCTCGCGGTCGGTCTCGGAGAGCTGATCGAGCGCCTCGCGAAACTGAGCGGCCATCTCCTCCCGCAAGGCCGCGGCGGCCGGCGTCAATCCAGGATCGCACAGTTCGTCGATCAATTCGAGTGTCGAACGATCGGGAGCTCGCTTGGCCGCCAGCGGCTGTTCGCGATCGATGCTCCGCCGAGCGGCGACGCGATGCCGGCGATGCGCATCGATCAACCGATCCCGCGCCAGGCTTCGCAGCCAGAGATGAAACGGCATCGGCTCGGCCTGCAGATAGTCGCTCAGACGACGGTTCGCCTCAACGAGCACTTCCTGCACGATGTCGCTGGCATCAACGCGGCGTTCCAA
>CALKYM010000144.1 GCA_938003525.1 uncultured Planctomycetales bacterium
CTGGTCCCACTGTTGCCGGGCCGCCTGGATGCGCTGTTGTGTGACGGGCACGCTTGCGCCGCGCTGGCGACTGAGTGCCACCCAGAGCAGCCCGCCACCCAAAAGAACGGCCAACAGCAGTCCCCACACGACGCTGGATCCCTTAGAGGGGGCGCTTTGCCGGGGGGTCGTGTGCGTTTCGTTCATGCGGATTATCGCAGTCGCCAGCCGTTTTCCAGGCGGGTGCTATATAAACAAGGGGCGCCACCTCGTGCGTCACCAGCGCCATTGTTCCGAGGTGTCTGCGGATCGGTCAACGCCGCCGACGCGCCGTCGGTCTCACCGACCCTGATACGGATCGCCGCTCATGTCGTGTCTCACCTTGGATCGCGCCCGCACCAAGATCATCGCCACCGTCGGACCAGCTTGCTCGACCGAGGAAAAGCTGGCCGAACTCGTGCTAGCCGGCGCGGACATTTTCCGGCTCAACATGGCGCACGGCACACTCGGCGAGCATGCCGAAGAGATCGACGTGATCCGCCGCGTGGGCAAGAAGCTCGAGCGGCCGGTTGCCGTGCTGGTCGATCTCTCCGGGCCTAAGATCCGGCTGGGCAATCTGGTCGACGGCGAAGTCGACTGTACTGAAGGCGCGTTGTTGAAGTTTGTGCGAGGTGAGGTCGCGCGGGAACCCAACGAGCTGGTCAGCAGCTACGAGCGACTGATCGACGAGCTCGCGCCGGGCGATCGCGTGATGCTGGCCGACGGGACGGTGAGCCTGCACGTTGAACAGCGCGGTCCCGACTTCGCCAGCGTGCGCGTTGTGCAGCCAGGGCGCGTTCGCAACCGGCAGGGCATCAATCTGCCGGGCGTCAAGCTCAGCGTCCCCGCCATGACCAAGGGGGATTGTCAGCATGCCGTGTGGGCGGCCGAAGCCGGCGCGGACTACGTGAGCCTGAGTTTCGTCCGCTCGGCTGAAGACGTGCACGCGCTGCAAACGATGCTCCGCGCGTGTGGCTCGCAGGCCAAGGCGATTGCCAAAATCGAGAAGCCCGAGGCCCTCGAGCACTTGGAAGACATTGTTCGCGCGGCCGATGGCGTGATGATCGCACGCGGCGACTTGGGCGTCGAGATCGACATCGCGCGAATGCCGCTGGCCCAGAAACGAATCTGCGAAATCTGCAATCGGTTGGGCAAGCCGGTCATCACAGCTACTCAAATGCTCGACAGCATGCAGCATTCCCGGCATCCCACGCGGGCCGAAGCCACCGACGTGGCCAATGCCATTCTCGACGGCACGGACGCGTGCATGCTCTCGGGCGAGACGGCCATCGGCGACCATCCTCAAATCGTGGTGCAGACTATGCAGCGCATCGCCCGCGAGACCGAAACGCTGTTTCGCGGCCGGCAACTGCCACCTTTGCCCGAGGAACCGGTCGCCGGTCTGCACCACGTCACACCGGCGGTGATCTACGGCGCCGGCCATATGGCCCAACAGCTCGGCGCGAAACTCGTGGTGGTGGCCAGCCACACCGGCGCCACCGCATTGGCCATGTCGAAACTCCGCTGCTACGTGCCGACCATCGGTGTCAGCGACAGCCCGGCGACACTGCGGCAAATGTGTCTCTACTGGGGCGTCGTTCCACTGGCGGGAGTCCCGACGCACGACCCGGCCGAAGTGCTGCGCCACGTCGAAGGCTGGGCCTGCGAAACGGGGTGGCTGGCCAAAGGCGATAGCGTCGTGCTCATCTCAGGCACGACGCTGAGCACGTTTGGTCACAACCTGATCATGGTGGGCGAGATCGCCTGAGCGTTCCCGCCGCCTGATTCCTTTCTGGTGAGCTACGGGACTTGCTGCCCGAGCCGTTTTGCTCTCCGCGCCGCGTAGCACGAATCGTATGATGCCGCGTCGCGCCGAAGCGCGGCGACGTGCGTCTGCGTTCACTTAGAGGGCCACGATGGCCGCGCTGTTGCTCGTACTTGGACTGGCGGTTCTCACATTCGGCGCGGAAGTGTTGGTCCGCGCTGCATCGGCACTCGCGCTGGCCATGCGCATCTCGCCACTGGTTGTCGGACTGACTGTCGTCTCGTTCGGAACCAGCGCGCCGGAACTGGTCGTGAGCGTGGTCGCGGCGTACAGCGGCGCCTCAGAGATTGCGCTGGGCAACGTGGTGGGCAGCAACATCGTCAACGTGTTGCTGATCCTGGGCCTGTCGGCAGCCATCATTCCGTTGACGGTCGCCCAACGACTGGTGCGGTTCGAGGTTCCGTTGATGATTGGCATCTCGCTTTTGTTGTGGGCGTTGGCGATCAGCGGCAGCGTCGAGCGCGTCGAAGGCCTGATACTCGTCGCACTGCTGGTCGTCTACGTGGTCTGGACGATCGTGGATAGCCGCCGTCAGTTAGAGCGCACGAACGACGACGAGAGTCTGGCAGCTATCGCCGAGCACCCCCGAGGCGTCACCGTCCCGGCCGCAGGGCGGCCGACGCCGCAGCGCATCGCCTTGCAATTGGTTCAGCTCGCCGTCGGGCTGGGACTGCTCGTGCTCGGCTCGCGGATGTTTACCGGCGCAGCGATTGAACTGGCGCGATACTTCGGCGTGTCGGAACTGGTGATCGGGCTGACCATTGTTTCGCTCGGCACGTCGCTGCCGGAAGTGGCCACGTCGGTGGTGGCAGCCATTCGCGGCGAGCGCGACCTCGCGGTGGGCAACGTCGTGGGCAGCAACCTGTTCAACATCCTCGCCGTGCTCGGCATTTCTGCCAGCGTTGCGCCGGCCGGCATCGACGTTCCGCAACAGGCCCTGGATGTGGATGTACCGGTGATGATCGCCGTCGCGGTCGCCTGCCTGCCGATCTTTTTCACCGGTCTGGTCATCGCCCGCTGGGAAGGTCTGCTGTTCTTGGCGTACTACACCGCCTACCTCGTATACCAGTGGCTGGCCGCCACCTCGCAGCTTCGCAGCAGCAACTTCGCCACCGCGATGCTCGGTTTCGTCGTTCCACTCACCGCCATCACGCTGTTGGTCACCGTCTGGCAGTCGCTCCGCAAACGCCGCGAAGCACGCTCAGCCTAGTGGCCCCCGAAGTCCAAGGCCTCTTGAGTGATCGGGTCGACGGCTGCTTGGGAACGACAACCGACTGCATTGAGTATGCAATACCAGGTCGCTGATCCGCTCAGTAGAGTGCTTCAGTGGGGTCTTCGCGGAATTCTTGTTCGTTCTCGTAGAGGCGAATGCGTCGGGCCAAGGCGTCCATCAGTTGTTTGGTGCGCTGGGCGGCTTCGGTCATGCCGGCCTTACGCTCGTTGTCCCAGCGGCCGCGCGCTTGAACGTATGCGCTTTGCCCTGCTTCGACGGCTTCATTGAAGTCGCCAACCGCCGCGTAGGCGGCTCCCAGGGCGTCGTAAATCTCCAGCGTCAACTCGTCGACCCGGCGTTGCGAGCCCTGAAGTCCCCGCGTCAGTTCGAGCGCGTACTGTGGATTACGGAAGGTTTCCTCAGGATGGGTGGCATAGATCCACGCCAGTCGCACGATGGCCGTGCGACTGGTTCGGGGCGGTTGCGCCATCCGCTGATACACCTTGATGGCGGTAGCCGTCTTGTTTTGTCTCCGCAACACGTCGCCCAATCCCAACCACGACCGGCGGTGGTTGCCGTCGCGATCGAGAGCCAAGAGGTAGTGTTTCTCGGCTTCGGGCAACATCCCCAATAGCTCTTCGCAGTAGCCGAGCGCGAACAGGGCGTCGGCGCTGTGGTTCCCGTGGCGAATCGCTTTTTCGAGATGCGGCAAGGCCTCTTGCAAGCGGCCGTATCGCACCAGGGTCTTGCCCAGATTGAAGTGGATGTCTCCGATGTTGGGCTTGAGCGCCAGCGCCAGCTCATACTGCTCGATCGCTTCGAGGAACCGGTTGCGCGTCGAAAGCGCGTTGCCGTAGTTGTAGTGAGCGATGTAGTTGTCAGTCGTGACGGCAAAAGGCCGGGAGAAGAGCGTCAACTCGTCGCGCCAGAAGCCCACCTGTCGCACGGTCAGAGCGATCATCGCCGAGAAGACTGCAACGCTGGCCGCCGCCACGATGGCCCGAGCCGCGGCTTGCCGGGCCGGTGCGACCCCCTGCAAGAAATCGCGGGCGCCGAATGCGACGATTAGGAACAAACCCACCAGCGGCACGTACGTGTAACGGTCGGCCATCGATTGCGTGCCGACCTGCACCAGCCCGATGACCGGGACAAGCGTGCCGACGTACCAGAACCAGCCGACGAACACGTAGGGTCGTCGCCGCACGAGCAGAAGCGCTACGAGACTGCACGCGACCAAGACGATTGAGGAGCCAATCGTCCACGCAGAAATGTGGATGTCGCTCGGCAGCGGATACATTAGCGCCAGCCGTGTGGGCCAGAGCATCGCGGCGATGTAGCTCCCGTACGCGTCGAGGGCCGTGATCACGCGTTCGCCCAATGAAAGCCCATCCAGCGATTTGACGAATCCGCCGGTCTTTTGCACCTGAAAGGTGATCACGGCGGAAATCGCAACCAATGCGAACAGCGGCAACTTTTCGACAACAAATAACCCCGCCCGCCGCCACACAGCCCGAGGAGCCTCTACTCCACGACTCAGACGCCGCAGCGGCCACACGTCCCACAACAGAACTAGGCAGGGGAACGTGACGAGCATCGCCTTGCTCATCAGCCCGCAAGCCAGCAGCAAAGCCACCAGGGCATACCGCCACCAGGAACGACTTCGCGCGTAGGCGACGTAGGCGCCCAGAGCCAGAAACCAGAACAGCGTGCTGAGCACGTCCTTGCGTTCGGCAATCCACGCCACCGACTCGACTCGAGTCGGGTGCCAGGCGAAGAGCGCCGCCACGACAGCGCTGGCCCACACAGCGCCGGTCGCCGAATCGAGCACGAGAAACAGCACTACGGTACAGGCGATGTGCAGCAGCAGGCTCGTGAGATGATGCCCGCTTGGCTGCGCGACTCCGTACAGCGTGACGTCCAGCGCGTGGCTGAGCATCGTGAGCGGATGCCAGTTGCCGTGGACTTGCGAGGTCCAGCTCCAGCGGAACGTTTCCCAGGTCAGCCCTTGCTTGACGTGGTCGTTGTGCGTCACGTACTGCGGATCGTCGTAGTTGATGAATCCGTCATCGACGATCGGCGCATAGAGGGCGAATGTGCCCGCGGCCAGCGCGATGCAAATCAGCGTACGCTTCGTTCGCGGCGACCAGATCGCGTCGTCAGAGCGCATTTCGCAGGCTCATGAGGTCCAGTCCAGGGTGCCGATGCTGGCTCGTCGGGCAGTGCTTTTCGCGTGATCCGCACCGCTAGGCAAGTCAGCAGTGACACCCACTAGGCGGTTGTGAAGTGCGCACTCGACATTCACGGTGGGCGCTCAGTACCGCCCCTGGGTGAAATCGTGGTAATAGGGTCGCCCGTCGCGATACAGTTCCAGCCGCTTCTCGATGCCGTCGACCATTTGCTTCAGCAGTCGGCGGTACGATTCGGGCGTATCTTCCCATTCGGCGCGATGCGGACGAGCGGCGATGGCCTCTTCGACGTTGTCGAGCATGGTGCGCCCTCGTTCGAGGGCATCGCCAGCGTACTGGCTGGCCTCGCCGTAGTGGTGATTGGCAGCCAGCGCGGCGGCACCCACATCCCACGCGCGAGTATCCTGTTGATGCAGTCGATTGAGGATGGCAATGGCCCGCTTGGCCAGTTCGAGAGCCCGCCGTTCATCTCGCTTCAAGGCATCGGGCGCGGTGGACAACAACCAACTAAACTCGACCAGGTAGTGAATGTTGTTGGGGAGTTCGGCCAGACGCTCTTGGTAAACTTCGACGGCCTCGTCGTATCGCTCACCGGCGGCCAGCGCGACGGCCATCTCGATCACGGCTTCGGTCGGCTCGTCGCTGGAGCCCGATTCTGCGTATTGTTCGAGGAGTATCTGGTATTGTTCGACCGCCTCGTCGTAGCGGCCACACTGAAACAGCGCTCGTCCCAAAAAGAACCGCTGCGGGACTCCATCGTCGCCCAGGTCGATCGCTTCGAGGATCGTATCGACGGCCTCTTCGAACCGCTGTAGGCGGAAGTACGACGTGCCCATCGAGAACATGGCCTTGCCATCCGTGGGGTTCATCTGCAGTGATTTCTTGAATTCTTCGATGGCCTCCTCGTAGCGATCCTGCCGATTGAGTGCCGCGCCCATGCCGTAGTGCGCCAGCGCGTTGCGCTCGGGAGAGGCGACTTCGGCGGCGTGCGTGAAGAGGGTCATCGTGTTCTTCCAATAACCCTGCTGCCACCACGAGTACCCGGCGAGAAACGCCAGCCACACTGCGACACCCGCCACCAGCGGTCGCCGCAGGTTCGTACGCTGGGCGATTTCGGCCAGCAGGCCGGCGACGATGATCGCCAATCCAACCAGCGGCACGTACATATAGCGGTCGGCGCGAGCCGCACCGCCCACTTGCACTAGGCCGATCACCGGCACGAGCGTGCCCACATACCACAGCCACCCGGTGATGAACCAGGGTCGCTGCCGTCGCCACAACAAGGCCAGCGCCGAGACGACGATCAACACCAGCGTGGCGGCCACGACGCGCGGTATTTGGATGGCGACGGTCGGGTGCGGGTAAAACACCGCCAGACCGTGCGGCGCGAGAAACTGCACGATGTAGTCGCCGTACGACGCCAGGGTGTTGTAAATCCGCCACTTCAGCGGCAGCGCCTCCAGCGAACGCACGCCGCTGGGCGCCTGGGTGAAGTAGGTGATCACGCTGAAGGCTGCCACGATGGCAAACAGCGGCAGTTTCTCGATGAAGAGCACGATGGCCTGCCGCAGGTTGTCGCGGCGCGTGGCGGCCGGCCCCAGGATGCGCCGCAGCGGCCAGTGGTCGAGCACCAACATCAAACACGGCGCGGTGACGACCATCGGCTTGCTCAACAGGCCCAAGGTCATCAACAGCGCCACCAGCAGGTACCGGCCCACGGTTGGCCGGCCGGCGTAATGCCAGTAGGCCCACAAGCTGAGAAACCAGAAAAACGTGCTCAGCACGTCTTTACGCTCGGCCACCCAGGCCACCGACTCGACGTGCAAGGGGTGCAGCCCGAACAGCGCCCCCACCAGCGCAGCCGGCCACACGGTGCCCGTCATTCGCCCCAAGACGATCACCAGCAAGGCCGTGTTGGCCGTGTGCAACAAGAGGTTCGAGAGGTGATGTCCCCACGCCTTTTGGACACCGTAGACGTGCGCGTCGAGCTGATGCGAAAGAACGGTCAACGGGTGCCAGTTGGCGCCGACGTCGGACGTCAAAGCCCAGAGGAAGTTGTTCCACGTCAGACCGTTCTTCACTCTCGGGTTGACCGCCACGTAGTCGTAGTCGTCGAAGTTGACGAAGTCGTTGAACAGGGTGCGGCTGAAGACGGCCGCCGAAATGCCCGCCACCACGAGGGCGACGAGCCAGAGATTCGTGGGCCGCGCCTGTTGCATGACCGCATGTTCCGCCGCGTCGCCGCTGTGACCGATTTTCCTGCCGCCCACGTTCGAGATGGCAAGCCTTGCATCCTACTGGCCTGGGCGCGGGCTTCGCAATTGCCCCATGGGCACGCCCATGGTTCGAGTATAGTTGGCCACCTCGGTCGATCGCGTCGCTAGCCGTATCGGATGGGCTGCGCGCCGCACCCATTGAGAACCGTGCTCATGTCTCGCCGCCGCCGTCACTCGCGAAAGGCAGCCCACAAGCGGACGGAAGCCCCCGCTCAGCCGTGGGCGCCGCCATTGTGGATCATCGCCGCGCTCGTCGCCGTGGCGGTCGCTTTGCCGATGGCCGGCGTCTTGCAAAACGGTTTCATCAACTACGACGATCCGCTCTACGTGACGGAGAATCCGCACGTGCTCGGGGGACTTTCCGCCGAAGGATTCCGCTGGGCATGGACCGCGACGCGTGCCTCGAACTGGCATCCACTCACGTGGCTCTCGCACATGCTGGACGTCGAACTCTACGGCGTCGGTTGGCCCGGGGGGCATCACTTCAGCAGCCTGCTACTGCACGCCGCGAACTCCGCGCTGCTGTTCGTCGTGCTCGCCCAAATGACCGGCTCTCGTGGTCGGGCGGTCCTGGTCGCTTTGCTGTTCGGGCTGCATCCCCTGCACGTCGAGTCGGTGGCCTGGGTGGCCGAGCGTAAAGACGTACTGAGCACGCTTTTCTTCTTCGCCACGCTTTGGGCTTACATCCGATATGTGCGGCAGCCCGGCTGGGGGCGTTATCTCGCGGTGACGGCGCTGCTGGCGCTGGGCCTGATGGCCAAGCCGATGCTCGTCACGCTGCCGCTGGTGCTGCTGCTGTTGGACTATTGGCCGCTAGCGCGCCTGCGCGGCGTGGCGCAATGGCACCCGTCGATGGCGCCGCTGCAGTCCGGAGCCTGGCGACTGATCTCCGAGAAGGCGCCGCTCTTGGTCCTGGTAGCCGCATCGTCGGTTGTCACTTATCTCGTCCAGCAAGCCGGTGGAGCCATGAGCACCATCGAGCGGATGCCTCTCGACGCACGCCTGGGCAACGCGGTCGTCACCTATGCGACTTACCTTGGGCGAACAATCTGGCCGGTTGAGTTGGCCGTGTTCTACCCGCACTCGCGATCCGTACCGCCGACTGCCGTTTGGCTCGCGTCGGTCGCAGTTCTCGTAGTGATCAGTGTCGTCGCGATCGCGCTGCGTCGCAGCAAACCGTATCTGATCGTGGGCTGGCTGTGGTATCTCGGCACACTTGTGCCGGTCATCGGTCTGGTGCAAGTCGGCCTGCAGGCATCTGCCGATCGCTACACCTATGTGCCGCTGGTGGGCATCCTGATCGCCGGTGTATGGCTCGTCGCAGACACGTTGGCTCGTTTCGCCATGGGGCACCGCGCCGCACGGCTCGTTTCGGTGCTGGTCGTGGGCCTCTGTGTCGTGCTCACGGCACGACAGATCGCCGTGTGGCGCGATAGCGAAACGCTCTTCGTACACGCGCTCGCCGCAACGAACGTCGATCGCAACTATGTCGCACACCATCAACTCGGCGCTCACTACATTGAAGCGCCGGATCCCGAGCGGGCCCGCCAGCACTTCGCGCAGGCCGTCGCCATCGAGCCGGGGTCGATGACCGCCCGGAAAGGGATGGCGCTCGCCCTACGATTGCTGGCCAGGCCTGCGGATGCCGCGGCGGAGTACCGGGCGATCATCGAACTGGTGCCCGACGATGGGGACGCGCTCAACGACTTGGCCTGGCTGTTGGCCACGACCGCGGATGCCTCGGTTCGCGACGGCCAAGCAGCGCTGCGGCTGGCTCTTGAGGCGACAACGACTCCGGAATCGGCCACGGCCGCGCGGCTCGATACACTGGCTGCGGCCTATGCGGCCAGTGGGGACTTCGATGCGGCGCTGCGCACGTCTGACAGGGCCTACGCGGCGGCACTCGAAGAGGGCAATCGCGATCTTGCCGAGGTGATCGCCGACCACCGTAGGCAATTCGCCCACAGCGAGTCGCTGTTCGAGTAGTCAGTGGCCCTGAAAGCCGCGTGAAACAGGGCTTCTGGAGGCCGTCGCAGGGTGGGCGTCCGGCGTGGCTGCGGGGCAGTCCACAGGGGCGGAATTGATAGCCCGCATGGGGGGTAATTGAAACCGGACGGCAAAATCGGGAAATCAGGGTTTTTTTGTTTGACAGGAATGCCAGCCGGCGATAGTTTGTTGCCTAATCATGGCCCATTGATGCGGGGCATTCACGTAAGTGAGTGAAAGGGGGTACCGCGAAAAAGGGTTTTTGATTCGCCGTTATCCGTGGCATGGGAAGCCCGGAGCACCTGTACGTTCCTTAGGAAAGGGGCCGAAGCGGTTGGTAGGTGGGAGCCGTTCGCTTCGAAAAAGCTTGATCAAGCTCTGAGTTGACTCTGTCCCTGAATTGGAGTGCTGCTAATGAAGAAGTTTGGAATTGCCTTTGCGGCCTTTGTGGCCGTGGCAGGCTTTGGTTTGGTGGCCAAAGCCGCACCTATCGGTACAACTCTGACTCTCACGACTGATTCAAGTCTGACGGTCTTCGTCAGCACCCTTGGTGGTGCTACCACAGGCGCCCTGACAACGGCCGCCTCGGGTACTGCCGACGTCACGTTTGATGACGCCGCACCGCCTTCCTCGACCATCGAGATCACCGACGCTGAAGTTGATCTCGCCGATGGTTCGATCTTCCTTGATCTCAGCCTCTTCGGTGGCGTTGAAGCCGCGCTGATCGGCGCTGGCATCAACACGCTGACCACCGATGCGGCAGCCCTGACCGAGACGGCGCCGCTGGGCAACCCGTTCACGTCGACGTTCGATCCGGGTGCCGGCACCGGCCTCACTGCGAGCATCGACGAAGGTGCCTTGACCTACAACGGTACGGGTGCCTTGGGCGGTATTCTCGGCATGGGTACGTTCGACTTCGCGACCGACCCGCTCAGCTTCTCGCTGGGTTCGGTGGGTCAGATCGGTCTGGTGACGCAGTCCCAGTCGGGTACGCTAGTCGACGTGACGGTCTCCGTGCCGGTTTCGTTCTCCGATCAGATCGCCACCGATCCGGTTACGATTGACGTCGTCGTGTCCGGACAGTTGATTCTGACCGGTTCGTACATCATTCCCGAGCCGTCGACCCTGGTTCTCTTGGGTCTCGCCGGTCTGGGTCTGGTGCCCGTCTGGAGACGCATCCGCAAGTAAGCTGCTTGCGATGTGACAATTTGTTGGCTACTTAGTCAGGCCGGTCCCTCCCACCAGGGGCCGGCCTGTTTTTTTGGTGGGATTGCTTCGCAGCTTCTGGTCAAATAGGGGGCGTGTGAATCATTCGCTCCGCTGATGTGGATTCCTGTGAGCGAACAGTGAAGCAAGGCACGGGCACATGTTCTACGGCTGGCTGTCTATTGGCCAGCGTTGGGAGAACAGCCATGATCCGTCGCGCAGGTGTATCGTTGGCCGCTGTCCTGCTTTGTGTCCATTGTGGTGTGGCGGCGCGCGCTGCCCCGGTTTCGCTCACTCTGAGCCTGACAACCGACTCATCGATTGATGTCTTGCTATCGACGCTGAACGGTCTCGTGGAAGGCAGCACGAGTTTCGCCCTCAGCGGCACGCTCGACGCGCAACTCGACGACGCCATCGATGACCTTGCCGCGACCAACGACACGACCAGCATTCAGTTGCTCGACGCGGCGATCGACCTCTCCGACGAGACTCTCGTCATCGACCTCGGATTGCTGGGCGGTGTCGAAGTCTTCTACCAGGACCTGGGCATCAACCAGCTCGACTCAGGTGGTCCGCTGTCGCTGACGACGGTCAATCCGGTCGATCCCTTCGCTTACACACTCGATCCCGGCGAGAACGGCTTCAGCGCCACGATCGACGAGGGCTTCCTCTCATTCACGGGAACGGGCAACATTGGCCAAACACTGGGGATCAACTCGGCTCCCATCGCGCCCACCACATTGACGTTCGGAAGCCTCGGCCAAGTCGCTGCGCTCACGCAGGACGTGACCGTCAACGGCCAGACGGTCTCAGTCGACGTGCGGCTTTCGATGCCGGTCACGTTCGACGTCGAAGCCATCGCCACCGATCCGACCACCGTGGACATCACGATCACCGGACTATTCGTCGCCACCGGCAGCTACACGACCGTGATCCCTGAACCCTCGACGCTGATCTTGGTGGGACTCGCCGCGCTGGGCATGTTGCCTTTGGGGCGCAGGCTTCTGCATCGCCGTCGCGGTTGATCGTCGCGACGTCGGTTTCGGGCGAACCTTCACGGGCCCGCATCGCTCTGATGATCGCGCGGTGGAGGTCTCTGCGCGGCGGCCGCTTGTCGCGCGAATCGGTGTCACGCAAAATGGCACCTCGCCCAGCGTCAATTGATCGGGGCACGTGTGGCGGCCCTCCGTCTGCTAGTGGTTCGAGGCGAGGTCGATGAAGCGTTGCGTATTGGCGTATTCCGGCGGGCTTGACACCTCGGTGATCCTGGGTTGGCTCATCGAGCAGGGGCACGAGGTCCACGCTGTCTACGTCGATCTCGGCCAGCCGTGCGAAGACCGCGAGGCCATTCTGGCCAAGGCCCGCGACTGCGGCGCGGCCAGCGCGCGGATCGTCGACGTTCGGGAAGAAGTTTGCCGTGACTTCGCCGTGCCGGTCATTCAGTGGCAGGCCAAGTACGAGGGCGTCTATCTGCTGGGCACGTCCATCGCCCGGCCCGCCATCTCGAAGGCCTGCCTCCAAGTCGCCCATGAGATCGGCGCGGGCGCCTATGCCCATGGCGCCACCGGCAAAGGCAACGATCAATGCCGCTTCCAATTGGCAGCCGAAGCGCTCGATCCATCGATCGAGATCATTGCCCCCTGGCGGATGGAGAACTTTCGCCGGGCCTTTCCCGGCCGCCGCGAGATGATCGCCTTCTGCGAGCAGAAGAACATCCCGGTGAAGGCGACGGTTGAAAAGCCCTATAGCTCGGACGAAAACTGCCTGCACATCAGTTACGAGGCTGGCCGCCTGGAAGATCTGGGCGTCGACGGCCTGCAACTGGTCGATTTCGGCATGACCGTCTCGCCTGAGCAAGCGCCCGACGAGCCCGAGACGGTCCGTATCGCTTTCGACTCGGGCGTGCCCGTTACGGTGAACGACAAGCAGGTCACGCCCTACCAAGCGATTGCCGAGCTGAATACGATCGGTGGCCGCAACGGCATCGGCCGGGTGGACATGGTTGAGAATCGATTCGTCGGTATGAAGAGCCGCGGCGTTTACGAAGCGCCTGGCGTCACGGTGCTCTATGAGGCCCATCGGCTCATCGAGCAGCTCACACTCGACCGCGACCTGGTCCACCTCCGCGATCGTTTGGCGCCGGAAGTGGCTGAAGCCGTTTACTATGGCTTCTGGTACTCGGCCAAAATGGACGCCCTGTGGGCCTTCATCCGGCAGGCCCAACAGCCGGTGACCGGCAGCGTTACGCTGCGACTTTACAAGGGCAACATGCTCGTCGCCGGCCGCGAAAGCCCGAGGAGTCTCTACGACGCGGGCATCGCCAGCATGGAGGGCGGCGGCTCGTACAACCAGACCGACGCCGAGGGCTTCTTGCGCATTCAGGGCTTACCTCTGCGCGTCCAAGGCCGCGTGAATCCCCGCCCGCTCGACTAGCGCTGCTCAAGTCCAGCTAGTTGATCAACAACTCGCCGGGCGAGGCATCGTCAGGGCCGCGCTGTTCCCACTGTCGCCGCACCTGGTTGAGTCCGTAGGCGCACAATTCGAACTCGCTGCTCAGCCGGGCCAGCACGTCGCTTTCGGCCGCATGTTCTTCATTGCCGAGCGTGCTCGCTATCCAGTAGGCGCGTTTGCCCTGCTGGGCATATTCGACGAGATGATCTTTGCGATTCGCGCGGCGCCGCTTGGCCAGTGCTTCGGGGAAGACGCCGGAGAAGAACAGCGTGTAGTCGCCGATGTGGCGGTGGACTTCGCGCTGCGGCAGCCCGACGCGCGCCTGGGCCTCGGCCATCATCTCGGCCACTTCATCGAGCCGGCGTCCCTTCAGGTCGCGAACCGAATACACCGCGTCGCGGTGCACGAACCGCATCAGCAGGCCGACGAGGTAGTCGACCAGCGGCGGATCTGCGACTCCGAGCTGACCGTGAAACGTGGTCTCGGTGAGACCGGAAAGAAACCGGCCCAGCACGCCATGCGGATGGCCTTGCGTCATCAGCCGCATCCTCCTCGGCGCGACCGGCGATGACGAAGCGGGGCGGATGACACAGCCCGCGCCAGCGCCGTCGTGGCTCGCTGTCGCGTCTTGGGGAGCCCAATCGAAACTTCCCGGACAAAGACCGCGTCCGGGCTCGACTTTTCAAGTCTAGGCACGAATTTTGAAACGGGTCAAGCTGGATTTCCAGCTGTTGGCGACACTCAGCGCCCGCTCACGTCGGCCGAAGCGATTGCCCGGCCGGCAGTTAGCGATCGGTCGCTGGCGCGACCAAGATGCCAGCATCGCGAGCGCGGCACGATTCGACACCGCGCAGGTGAACGGTAGCGGCGAGCCGCGCGGGGCAAGTCGCGGCAAACGCGCGATCAGTGCTTCGCCAGCGGCGCGACGAGCTCGTCGACGTAGCGGGCCAGGTCGTCGAGGACTTGCTGGCGTGGCTGCTGGCTGGCCGCCGCCATCCGCCGCACGATGGCCGAACCGACAATCACCCCATCGGCCATGGCCGCAACCTGCCGGACGTGCTCGGGCGTACTGATGCCAAAGCCCACGCAGACCGGCAAGCCGGCCTGCTCGCGCAACCAGCCGACGTTGTCGACCAGCTCGGGCGGCAACTCGGTGCGTTCGCCGGTGATGCCCGTTACCGAGACGTAATAGACGAAGCCGGTCGACGCTGCGGCAATCCGCAATGCCCGGTCGCGGGGCGTGGTGGGCGTGATGAGTTGAATCAGGCTGATGTCGGCCGCGCGACAAACGCCGGCCAGCGCATCGGCTTCCTCGACAGGCAGGTCGGGAACAATGGCACCGGCCACTCCTGCTTCCCGGGCCGACTCGACGAATCGTTCTCGCCCCACCCGGTGCACGATCGCATAGCTGACCATCGTCACGCAGGGCGCGGTCATCTGAGGACTCACGCCGCGCAGCGTGGCCAGGATCGACTCAAGCCGCACGCCGGCAGCCAAGGCCCGCGTATACGACGTCTGGATTACCGGTCCATCGGCGATGGGGTCGCTATAGGGAATGCCGACCTCGCAGATGCTGGCCCCATGCTCATCGAGCAACCGCAGCGTCTCGGCCGTGAACTCCAAATCCGGATCGCCGGCCGTGATGAACGGTACGAACGCCGCACGCCGCTCGGCCCGCAACTTCTCAAAGACGCCATCGATCGCCGACATCTTACTTCCCGCCTTCAGTCGAGCGATTGCCCGCGCAGATGCGCGATCTCGTAGGCGTCCTTGTCGCCGCGGCCCGACAAACAGATCACCAACGCCTGATCGGGCGACATCGAGCGTGCCACTTCGACGGCGTAGCTCACGGCGTGCGCCGTTTCGAGTGCTGGGAGAATGCCTTCGGTGCGGGCCAATAGATCGAATGCGTCGAGCGCCTGGTCGTCGCGGCACTCTGCGTACTCGACGCGTCCGGTTTCCTTCCAGTAGCTGTGCTCGGGACCGACGCCGGGATAGTCGAGTCCGGCGGAGACCGAATGTACGTCGGACGTCTGCCCATCGTCGTCCTGCATCACGTAGCTGAACGTGCCATGCAACACGCCCGGCCGTCCATGCGCCAAGGGCGCCGCGTGCTCGCCCGCTTCGCTCGAACGCCCTCCCGCTTCGACGCCGATCAAGCGCACGTCTTCGTCGTCCACCAGCGGCGCGAACATGCCGGCCGCGTTGCTGCCGCCGCCCACGCAGGCCACCACAACATCGGGCAATCGCCCCAGTTGTTCGAGGCATTGTTCGCGCGTCTCGTGGCCGATGACCGATTGAAAGTCGCGGACGATTAACGGAAACGGATGCGGCCCCACGACCGAACCCAGGATGTAGTGCGTCGTATCGACCGAGGCCATCCAGTCCCGCATCGCTTCGTTGATTGCGTCGCGTAGCGTCCGCGATCCGCTCTCCACGGCCCGCACCTCGGCGCCCATCAGTTGCATCTTGAAGACGTTCAACTTTTGCCGCCGGACGTCTTCGCTCCCCATGTAAACGCAGCAGTCGAGGCCGAATCGCGCGCAGGCCGTGGCCGTGGCGACGCCATGCTGTCCGGCACCGGTTTCGGCGATCACGCGCCGCTTGCCCATTCGCAGTGTGAGCAGGGCCTGTCCCAGGCAGTTGTTGATCTTGTGGGCACCGGTGTGATTCAGATCTTCGCGCTTGAGGTAAATCTGTGCTCCGCCCGCGTGGCGACTGAGCCGCTCGGCGTGATACAGCGGTGAAGGTCGACCGACGAAGTTGCGAAACAGCCCGTCGAGCCGGGCGTGGAAGCCGTCGTCATCGCGGGCCCGCCCGTATTCGGCCGCCAGTTCGTCGAGGGCCTTGGTGAGCGTCTCGGGCACAAACCGCCCTCCGAACTCGCCAAACCGCCCCGCTTCATCGGGTAGCGAGCGGGCGGTTGATGTCGTTCGCGGTCCGGCCATCCAAGGTTCCCAGGCAGAGCAAGTAGCGGCAGATTGGTGCACCCCGGCAGAACAGGGTGAAACGATCGATTCTCAATCCGCCGCCGGGCGCGGTCAAGGTACGCAAGCGAGCGTGGCGGATCGGGGACTGGCTCATTTTTACCCGAAAAATGTGCCTGTCCCCTTGCACTTCGCCTTCCAAGAGAGCGCGACTGGGTCGCCGGTTCGCGCGCTGGCCGCTGCGGCGATTTTGCTAGAATCGCGACGCCCGTCCGCTGGACAATGTACAGGAGGTGCAGGTGCCGGAACTGCCAGAAGTCGAGACGATGCGGCGCGGAGTGCGCGGCGTCGTCGGGGCGAGAATACATGACGTCGTTCGCCCTCGCTGCGTCTATCGACCCATCACCATCCGACCCACACCCGGTCGGATGCGTCGGCAACTGGTGGGACGACGCATCGCCGCCGTCGAACGCGCTGGAAAGCGAGTGATCCTGCGATTGGAGGGCGACGACCGGCTGATCTTCGAGCCGCGCATGACGGGCCTGGTGCTGGTGGCCGATCCGCCCGATACGACGCACCTGCGGCTGCGACTGTTACTGGAAGACTCGCCCCACGCGGAACTGCTCTTCTGGGACCGCCGTGGACTGGGGGGCGTCGAACTGCTGTCTGAGCGTGAGTTCACCTCGCGGCTCGGTCCGGCCACCTTGGGGCCCGATGCGCTTGAAGTGGACGGCGATTGCTTGCGCGAGCGTCTCCGCGACAGCCGCCGGGAGATCAAAGTCGCGCTGCTCGACCAAAAGGCGGTGGCCGGCATCGGCAATCTGTACGCCTCGGAAATTCTGTTCCTGGCGGGCATTCATCCGCAGCGGCGGTGTACGACGTTGCGGCGGTTTGAGTGGGACGCGGTGGCCGACGCCATCCAGTCGGTACTCCGCAAAGCCATCCGCTATGAAGGCTCGACGTTGGCCGACGGAACGTACCGCAACGCCTTGAACCAATCGGGCAGTTATCAAAATCACCACCGCGTCTACGACCGCGCCGACGAGACATGCCCCGACTGTAAGCGGGCAACCATCCGCCGCATCGTCCAGGCACAACGCTCCACGTTCTTCTGCCCAAGCTGCCAGTCGCGTCGGCGAGCGAAACCGCGGTGAGGTGATGACGCGATTGCCAATGAGTTGTGACCATGGCACAGGACAGAATTGCAATACTCTGTGCCGATACTGGCTGATGAGATTCGGACAGCGTACGATGGAACTTCTTGATGTGCAGAAATTTCGCCGTGGCCGTACATGGCGACTCTAGTTCGCTCAACATGGCTTGAGACACGCGATGGATTTCTGCTCGAGAAGGCCGCCGCGACGAGACGGAGCGATATCTGACAGGACAGGAATCGAATGAAAGGATTTGTTCCAACACCGCGTGCCACCGTCGACACACTCGTTGAGCTGCTCTTTCGACGCCGACAGCCATGTGCCAATGATGAGTTGCTTGATCCGGGTTGCGGGACGGGGGAGTTTGTCGACGGCGTAATTCGATGGTGCGAAAGGCGTCGCGTCGCGATCCCGCGGATCACTGGTGTCGAGTTAGATCCGCGCCATCTACCCTTGTTGCGTGCCAAATATAAGAACGTGCGGGCGGTCCAGATTCGGCACGAAGATTTCCTGGCCGACCATGGTACGAGCTACGATTTCGTCGTCGGCAACCCTCCGTACGTATCGATTACCGCCCTCTCGGAGTCTGAGAAGACGATGTACCGGGCGCGGTATGCGACTGCCTACGGAAGGTTTGATCTCTACTTGCTCTTTTTCGAGCAGGCACTTCGCAACCTGGCCCCGGGCGGTCGACTCGTTTTCATCACGCCCGAGAAATATGTATACGTTGATACGGCAGGCCCCTTACGCGAACTGCTCGCGCAACATCATGTCGAGGAGATCCGATTCGCTCGTGAGGACACGTTTGGCGGGCTCGTCACGTACCCGACGCTGACCGTCGTACGCAAAGCGCCGCCGGGTACGACCAAGGTCCGACGCCGTGATGGTTCTGTTGAGAGATTGTCTCTGCAGGCTGGTCGAAGGTCGTGGCTGCCTCTCATCGAAGGCTCAGAACCGCAACCAGCAGGCGCCACGCTTGGAGACCTGTGCGTACGAATTAGCTGCGGCGTTGCCACAGGTGCAGACAACGTGTTCGTCTGGCGCGCCGAAGACATTGATTCTGAGTTCGAACACTTTGCACACCCCACGATAGCGGGCCGGCAACTGACGCCAGAGACGACGGACCTTCCAAGACGATTCGTCATGCTCGTGCCCTACACTGGTGACGGTCAGTTGTTGCCCATGGCAGAGCTCGCTGCCTTCGGCAAATACTTGAGACAGAACAGTATTCGGCAGCGGTTGCTTGGGCGGACTTGCGTCAAGCACAAACCGTGGTACGCCTTTCACGAGACTCCGGTGTTGTCCCAAATACTACGGCCCAAGATTCTTTGTAAAGACATTGGCCAAGTGCCACGATTCTGGGTGGACGGCACGGGCGAGTTCGTTCCTCGTCATTCCGTGTATTACATCGTGCCAAAGCGACCCGAAGCGATCGATGCAATTGCCAGCTACCTTGGCACGCGATCCGCGCACCGGTGGCTCGAGCGCAATTGTCAACGTGCCTCTAAAGGCTTTCTGAGACTGCAAAGCGGTGTCCTGAAGCGTCTTCCGCTACCGGACGAGATCGTTCGAGCTGCTGGTGGTATCGCCAAGCCCGTCCAATCACGCTTGTCGCGACGGCAATCGCGTTTGGCATTCATGGGATAACCGCTGAATGTGCGCAGCGTTCGATGATGTGGTCGAGGAGATCAATAGGCGAGGCTTCCACAATCATCGATTGGAAGAACATTCTGAGAGCATGAGTCGCGGCATCCTGCGCGACATTCGTGCCATGTGCGAGCCGTTTGAACGCGACTTCGCGGGCGGCCAGATTCGCGAATGGCTCGACCGTCCATCACCGGCCGGTAGAGGACGCAATCTGGACCTCGTGGTGGCTGAGCCCAACGATGAAGCTAGCCAGCCCGACCTCGCGCGCCTCCGGCTTTGTGTCGAGAACAAGTCCGCGGTCACCGCACACCGAAATCGCACGAACCGGTATCACGACTTGAGCGATCTCGTTGGTGTGCTCCACGGAACAAGCCCCGATGCCATTCTGATCGCAACCGTGTTGATCGGTCTAGCAGAGAGGTATCTAAACGTGCCAGATCGCCTGAAACCGTTCCTAGACTCGGACGAGTTCGAGCAACGAGTTCTGCCACGACTTTCGACTGGCGACAGCTCACTTTGGGAAGAGTTTCCGAGAGCCGTGAGTCGCAATAGCAAGACCGACCCTCAGCGGACGGTGTCTAAGTTCCGCGAGCTGCCAACCCGGCCTCCGGGAAGAACCGACCTCGTTGCCTACGACTATGTCCTTCTTGTTCCCGTCCACATCGACAATGTGAATCCTCCAACGGTCGCACGAGAGAACGATCTTGGTATCGAAATCGATGCAGAGTATTCCGTGATGCTTGACCGAATCTGCAAAGCATACACGGCGCGATGGCATTTCTAAGCCGCAGACGCTAGACGCTGCGGACGACTTTGCCTCCATTCTCGGGCCTTCATTCACCGCTACGCTCAGGCGCGAGGCACATTGTCACCCATTTGATTTGCAGCCGCGCTTGGCGCGGAGTCTAATGTCAGCGGGCGCGAGATGACCGCCGCGCTGGCAACACGCCGATTACGCTCACGCGTTCGATCGAAGGAGAGCACGTTATGGCCGAGCAGAAACGCACCTGTCCCGATTGTGCGGGGCCAACGCAAAACTGGAACCGCCGCGAGTTTCTCAAAACGTCCGGCGCGGCGGCGCTCACCGCCGGCGCGGCCACCGGTCTGGTCGGACTGCCCAATTGGGCTCAGGCGAAAGACTCGCCCGCCGGTGCGCCCGAGCCGCTGGTCAAGACGCTTTACGACACGCTCTCCGACGACCAGAAGAGCGAGATTTGCTTCGACTGGGATTACATCGATCCCGAGCGCGGACTCTTGCGCACCCGGGTGGCCAACAACTGGAGCATCACCGAGGCGGAGATCAACAGTCGCTTCTTCAGCGATGATCAGCGCGACATCGTGCGGCAGATCTTCGAAGGCATTTACAACCCCGATTGGGTCGAGCGGATCGACAAGCAGCTCGAAGACGACGCGGGTGGCTGGGGTGAAGACCAGTCGATCGCCATCTTCGGCACGCCCGGCGAGAAGTTCGAGTTCGTCATGACCGGCCGGCATCTCACCATCCGCTGCGATGGCAACTCGGCCGAGCACGTCGCCTTCGGTGGGCCGATCTTCTATGGCCACGCCGCCGATGGATTCGACGAAGACGCCGACCATCCCGGCAATGTCTTTTGGCCGCAGGCCGTCGAAGCCAATAAGCTCTACGAGATGCTCGACGGGCGGCAGCGCGAACTGGCGCTGGTGAAGAATCTGCCGCGCGAAGAAAAGGTTGGTTTCCGCGGCAACAGCGCGGAGATCGCCGGCATCCCCGTTACCGAGCTGTCTGCCGACCAGCGTGCCCACGCGCAAAAGGTTCTGCAGAAGCTCGTCGAGCCTTATCGGCAGAGCGACCAGGACGAAGCGATGGCCTGCCTCAAGGCACAGGGCGGTCTCGATGCCTGCCGGCTGGCGTTCTATTCCGAAGGCGACATTGGCGACGACGGCGTGTGGGACAACTGGCGGATCGAAGGCCCCTCGTTCGTCTGGCACTTCCGCGGCGCCCCGCACGTGCACGTGTGGGCCAATGTTGCCGACGATCCCTCGGTCAAACTCAACGCCTAGCCGGCAGACACGCAACCAGCCACTCGGCCCGGGTAGCCACGCGCCGCCCGGGCTTTTTTGTTGAGTTGTCGCGCTATGGCGCCCCGGCTAAAGTCGACCCGGAGCGGTCACCGGTTCATGTGTACGCAGAGAACCTTGCCGGATGAAACGACCATTCATGAGCGGCCGACTATCGCGGCCCCGTTGTGTGTGCTCGCTAGCCGTGATCCTCGCTGCGATCGCGTCGTTGCCTGCGGCAGCTCGCGCCGTCGAGCCGGCCACGGCTGAGGTTGCCTATGATCCTTTCATCGCGCCGGCATCGGACGAGGCCCAACGTGCCATCGAGCGGTTCCAGGTGCCCGAGGGGATGCAGGTCAGCGTATTCGCGGCCGAACCGCTGTTGGCCAATCCAGTGGCCTTCTGTATCGATGAACGCGGACGGTTCTACGTCGCTGAAACGTTTCGCCACCACGCGGGCGTCACCGACACGCGGGGGCACATGTACTGGGTCGAAGACGATTTGGCCTGCCGCACCGTGGCCGATCGCGTGGCCATGTATCGCAAACACCTGGGCGAAGGCGTCTCGACCTACAACCTCGAACACGACCGCGTGCGGCGGCTGGTCGACCGCGATGGCGATGGCGTCGCGGACCAGTCGACGGTCTTCGCCGACGGGTTTCGTAACATTCCCGACGGCATTGGCGCGGGCCTGCTGGCGCGCGCCAACCAGGTCTGGTACGCCTGCATCCCCGATCTGTGGCTGCTCGGCGATACGAACAATGACGGAAGGGCCGACGAGCGCCAATCACTGCATAACGGCTACGGCGTGCACGTCGGTTTTCTGGGTCACGACCTGCACGGCCTGACGATGGGGCCCGACGGGCTCTTGTACTTCAGCATTGGCGATCGGGGCCTGCACCTGGAACTGGGCGAGCGCACCATCTCCGTTCCCGATACCGGTTCCGTGCTGCGCTGCCGGCTCGATGGTTCGGGCTTGGAGATCTTCGCCACGGGCTTGCGCAATCCGCAGGAGTTGGCCTTCGACGACTTCGGCAACCTGTTCACCGGCGAAAACAACTCCGACTCGGGCGACAAGGCCCGCTTCGTCCATCTTGTCGAAGGGGGCGATAGTGGTTGGCGGATCGGTTACCAGTTCATCACGCAGCCTAACCTGCGGGGCCCATGGAACTCGGAAAAACTTTGGCACCCCCAGCACGAAGGACAGCCCGCCTACATCATCCCGCCGATCACCAATCTGGGTGATGGTCCCTCGGGAATCGCATACTATCCTGGTATAGGATTTGGTGAACGCTACGAAGGACACTTCTTTCTCTGCGACTTTCGCGGCACGGCCGGGTTGAGCGGCGTGCGCAGCTTCGGATTGAGGCCGTCGGGCGCCTCGTTCGAGCTGATCGATGAGCACCAGTTCATCTGGTCGGTGCTGGCCACCGATGTCGACTTTGGTCCCGATGGCGCGCTTTATATCAGCGACTGGGTGGAAGGCTGGGAGAAACCGAACAAGGGGCGCATCTACCGTTTCGTCGACAGCGCGGCCGATCCCGCAATGTGCCAAGAAGTCGCCCGGCTCCTAGGCCGCGATCTTCGTCGCGGCACGTCGACAGGCAGCGACGCGCAGCTTGTCGAACTCTTGAGTCACCGCGATCGCCGCGTGCGGCTGGAAGCTCAGTTTGCACTCGCGGCGAAAGGCACCGACGCAGTTCCGCTGCTGAACGAAGTTGCTCGCGAGGATGGGCATCTACTCGCTCGCGTCCACGCGATCTGGGCGCTGGGTCAGATCGCCCGTGATGATCCGCCGGCGATTGTCGCGGTCGCTGATTGGCTCACTGATCCCGAAGCGGAAATCCGCGCACAGTCGGCCCGCGTCCTCGGCGATGCCCGCTATGTCCCGGCGTGTGACGGGCTCATTGAGTTGCTGACCGATGACCAGCCGCGCGTGCGGCTCTGTGCGGCGCTGGCGCTGGCGAAGCTCGGGCAAGCCCGGGCGGTCGCGCCCTTGTTCCAGATGCTGGCCGACAACAATGACGCAGACCCCTACCTGCGGCATGCGGGCGTGATGGGCTTGGTCGGTTGCGCCGATCACGATGTGCTTGTTGCAGCTGTGCGGCACGACTCCGCGGCCATCCGCATGGGGGCGCTGTTGACGATGCGCCGCCGCGCGGATCCCGCCATTGAGGCGTTCCTAGCAGATAGCGATCCGCGGCTGGTGGCTGAAGCCGCCCGGGCGATCAACGACGTGCCGATTCCCGATGCGTTGCCCGCGCTTGCGGCGTTGTTGGGTCGTACGGGCGGTGACGTGATGCTCACGCGCCGCGCGATCAACGCGAATCTGCGCATCGGCGGGCGCGCTGCGGCAGAGCGGCTGGTGAGATTCGCGACAAGCTCGGATGCGGATGAGGTGCTGCGCATCGAGGCGATCAGAGCACTCGCCGGCTGGCCCGATCCTCCCGATCTCGATGGTGTTGTCGGACTGTGGCGGCCGCTGGCGCCGCGAGCGGGCGAAGAGGCACAGGCCGCTCTTGCGCCCCACGTAGCCAATCTACTCACCAGCGCGCCTGCCGTGGGGACCGCAACGCTCGAAGCGGCCGCAGCCTTGAATCTTGTGCAGGCCGCCGACCACGCCTCCGAAGTCGCGGTCGATGCCGATCTGCCGGCGTCGGTCCGTCTCGCGGCGCTGAGCGTTCTCGACGCCGTCAGCGACCCGCGGCTGGAGGCCGCTGTACTCTCCGCCATCGAAGCTGACGAGGAGCGACTTCGCGCGGAAGGACGTCGGTTGCTCGCGCGACTACGGCCGGAGAAGGCTTTGCCCGTGCTCCGTAAAGTGCTCGAGTCGGGCACCGTACGCGAGCAGCAGTCCGCCTTGCTCACGCTCGGCGAAGTGCCCGGAGCGGAGGCCGACGGGCTGATCGCGGCGTGGCTCTCGCGATTGATCGTCGGCGAAGTCCCGGCCGAACTGCATTTGGAATTGCTGGCCGCCGCTGAAGGTCGCTACGCGACGGAGGTCATTCAGAGACTTGCCGCTTATCGCGAGTCGTTCGATCCCCAAGATCCACTGTCCGGCTACCGACACGCACTCGAAGGCGGCGATGCGCGGGCCGGGCGCAAGATCTTTCTCGAACGGGCCGCCGTTTCCTGTCAGCGCTGCCACAAGATCAAAGGGCAGGGGGGCGAAGTCGGCCCCGATCTGTCGACCATCGGCAAGAAGAAAAACCGCGAGTACCTGCTCGCCTCGCTCATCGCCCCCAACCGCGACATTGCCGAGGGTTTTCAGACCGTCGTGCTCGTCACCGACGACGGCCGTTCTTATGCGGGCATCGTCAAGCTGGAGACCGACGAAGAGCTCACGCTCATCACGCCCGACGGGGTGACGCTCGTGCTTGCCCAGTCCGAGATCGACGACCGCGCCACCGGCAACTCCGCCATGCCCGACACCCTCCGCGAGCAACTCAACGCCCGCGATCTCCGCGACCTAGTCGAGTATTTGGCGAACTTGAAGTACTGAGGCCCGCGCATCACTCGCCGCGAATGGCCTCCAGGGCCCGGCTGGCCAGGCCTGCTCGTCGGCCGGTCGATGTGTTGGAGAGCTTCTCGAGAACCGGTAGCGCCGCTTGGGCGTTGGGGCCGATCTTCTCGAGGGCCCAGATCATGCGATCGGCGGCCGCGTCGCTCCGCCCCGATGCGAGCGCGGCGACCAGCGACTCGACCGCGGGGCTGCCATCGGCGCCCAATCGTCCGATGAGCGTGGCGGCCCAGTACGCTATGTCGCTGGACTCGGCGGCGAGCAGCGCGGCCAGTTCGTGCACACTGCCCGCGTCGGGTGGCCCCAGCTCTTCGAGTGCGGCTGCAATGTGTTCGCGCACCGATTCGTCGTCGTCATCCACCGCAGCTACGAGCACGACGGCGGCCGGCCGCGCCGTTTCGCCCAGCCGGCACAAGCTCATCGCGACCTCGGCACGCGCCGCTGGATCGCCGTGCTGCAACGTGTTCACAAACTGCGCGAGGCTGCTTCCGTCCTCCAATGAACTCATGCCTAGCTCCTTCTAGATAGATCCGCTCTGGCTCGCAGGATCCGCAACTCTCGGGTGCCACTGGCTGCTTGCCAAGTGAGTGCCCGAACGATCGGATCACGCTACACACCAGCTCGTCGACTGGCCCGGTGATGCGAAAGCCGCGGGTAGCTGCGTTAGGTCACCGCTGTACACGCCTGGAAATTCGTCATTGGTTTCTCGCTGGAACTTTTCAATCGCAATCCACCAGACTGAGGAGAGCACTGGCTGGCGAGCAGCCAGTGGCACCCGATGGGAGGCCGATTATCCATTTGCCTGGCGGGCGAACTGCGGTAGCACTTGCTCGGCGAACAGCTTTTGGATCTCGTCCGGCTGTCGGGCGAGCAACTCGGCGTAGTCGTCGTGCACGTCGACGGCGTATTCAGCCGTGCGCGGCGCGATCTCGGGCATCCAGCAGGTGTGCAGCGTGAAGCCGAGATTCAACTCCGGATGACCGAGGCGGCAAAGGGGACCTTGCGAAAGGTCGGCGGCGTCGAAGACCCAGAACTCATCGCCCGACGAGTTGCGCGTCCGCGTGTCATCGCTGACCACCGTGCACACGATATACCCTGTCGTGGGATCGTCGCCACCTCGTTCGCCCGGCACAAACTGCGGCGAGCCAACCACGCGTCCCGGCGGAAAGCGATAGCCGTCGGCCAACCCCATCGAATGGGTATCGAGGGCGAACAATGTCGTGGGTCGTCCCAACAACGGTAACTCGGTGATCGGCACGCGGCGGTGTTTGTATTGTTGATAGGCCTCGAACACGCGCTGGGTGAGCAGTTCCTCGGAGAAGCCGTATGAGACCCAGTAGATGCGCGGCAGTTGCCCGGGTGGCGCCTGACCGCGAAACGTGTACAGCGCGGTGCCCCAGGTGAAGTCGTCGTCGATCAGATGTTCAGACCCGACAAGCTGAGCACTCCGGGCGTCGATCACGTGCCGACCAACGACGTTGATGTCCATCGGCGCTGAAGGAGCCCCGCGAAGATCGATTCGCACCGGCTGTTTCGACGTGGCCAGCACATCGTCGCGGCGCAACCATTCGGAAGCGTCGGACGCGCAGTTGTGTGCCAGATAAAGCGTGATGCGATGGTCGGGGTTGTCGTAGTCGGCCAGGAAGTGGACGGCTTCCCGGGGGATCACTACGCGGCGGGCTTCGACTTCGCCTCCCGCCCCGTGCAGATCGCCGCGCCGCACGAGGTAGACGGCCGTGTCCGGTGCCTGCGGGCGGATCTTTGAGCCGCCGAAGATCTGCTCGGGCTCGATCACGAACGCCGTGTCCATCACCACGACGTAGTCCTGCGTCACCGCGATCTGGTGAATCGACTGCGCGATCTGGACTGGCTTGCCATCGGGGAGCATCAGCCGCCACTTCTCAAGGGCGCCCGCGCCATCCCAGCGCAGCAGCGCCGTGAAGGGCTCGCTGCCCGGCATCGGGGGAGCGTAGTTGACGCTGAACACCTCGCCGGTGTGGTTGTCGTAGTAGGGATGGGCCGTCGAGAGGTAGGTGGGCAGCGGGCCTGGGAACAGTGTCGACGACAGCGATGGCGTCCATTCGCTGTTGGCTCCCACCGGCGTGACGAGTTCCAGGCGTTGCGGATCGACTTCGTAGGGGCGTCCCGCGTCGTAGGTCACCAGCAGGCGATTGCCCATTGGCAGAAAGGCCGTGTTGGCCTGGTTGCAGGTTCCCAGGCTGGGCGAGATGCGGACAATGCCTGCGTTGCGAAAGGCATGATCGGTGCCGCGAACGGCTTGATCGGCAAAGTAGCTGGGCGTCTTGGCCAGTCGCGTTCGCAGGTGCACGCGACCGCCGCCGAAGTCGAGACGATAGATCATCCCATCGCCGTTGAAGGCGAACGCGTCGGGCGTGTTCGGAATGGCCGCCACGGTCAAAGCGTGCCCGACAAGCGGCGGCAGAGTGCCGCTGATGACGTGCAGGTCAAGATCCAACTCAGCGCCGCTGGCGTCGGTGAGCGACGCCGGCATCCGCAACGCAAGCTGGGGACCGGTCGAGGCCAAACCGTCGCTACGCGATTCGAGTGCGCGAGGCCGACACCCAATCGAAGTCGCACCGAGTGCAGCAGCCGAGGCACCGGCGGCCGTGTGCAAGAAGGCTCGGCGATCGACGCGATGGGTCACGCTACTCGTCTCCGGCCGGAGGTTCGTACAGGCCGTGTGCCGTCATCCAGGACATGGCGAGAGCGGGCCAGGTGCTCAAAGCCGGATCGTCGCCGCCGAGTCCGAAACCGTGCGGGCCGCGCTCGTAGATGTGCATCTCGGCCGGCACGCCCGCGCGACGCAATGCCCGATAGAACATCAGGCTGTTCTCGGGCGGCACGGCTTTGTCGGCCGTGCTGTGCACGAGAAAGGCCGGCGGCGTCTGGTCGGTCGCTTGCCGCTGGCTCGACATCAGCTCAACCAACTCTTTGCTGGGATTGTCGCCCAACAGGTTCCGTCGCGAGCCACGGTGGGCGAAGTCGCCGTCGAGCGCGATGACCGGATAGACGAGTAACAGGAAATCGGGCCGCGAACGGACGCGCGCAATCGGGTCCGTCGCGTCGGCCGCGCCGTCGTCGAAGTGCGTGCCGGCTGACGAGACGAGATGCCCGCCGGCGGAAAAGCCGATCATGCCGATGCGGTCCGGATCGATACCCCACGCTTCGCTTCGCGCACGCACGGTCCGCACGGCGCGCTGCGCGTCGTCGAGCGGTGCGGGATGGCCATAGTGCGGGGCGTGGCGATAACGCAAGACGACCGCCGTGATTCCATGCCCGGTCAGCCAGTCGGCAATCTGCTGACCTTCGTGATCGAGCGCGAGCCCGCCATAGCCACCGCCGGGGCACACCACGATCGCCGTGGAGCTCGCCTGCAGCGGACGATGAACCGTGAGCGTTGGCACATCGTGCGGCTCCTCACCCTTGGCGCCCGGCGCACCGTCGGGCCAGAGCACGAGTCGCTTGGGCTCCGCAGCGCGCGCGGCATCGAGACCGAACCAGGTGACGAGCGCCGCCAAGAAGATTGACGTGAATCGGCGGCACTTGGCGGTCATTTGGATACCCGGGGAATGCAAGTGATGGGCTTGATGCCGCAGCGATGGTCGCCGGCGGTGCGGTTGTTCTCAACACCTTGGCGGCCCCATCTTCGCAGCCCGCGGCGTCTTGCTCAACGTGCGCGCCGATCGAACGGAAAACACAAGCAACGGTTCGCGCACGTTGCCTGCCTGGGAGCACGGCCTCGCGCGCGACCGTTACCACGTGAAGGGGCGCGGTCCGTGATCGGGCCCGTCCGCAGGGCGAACTGCCCACGTGATCGGGCACGGTCTCCGGACCGTGCCCTTCAGCAGGGCGAACGGCCTCTGCAAGGACATTGGCTCGATCTGGAGACCAAGCCGGACCACCAATTGGTGAATCCGAAACAAGGGAGTGGCGCGCGATGACAGGGGGCGCGTTACAACGATCGTGAGATGGCCAGCAGTCGGGATGATCGCATCCAGCCGCGGTTACTTGAGCGCGACCACCTTGCGGCGCGATTCTTCCTCGATCGACACCTTGTCCTCGCGGGCCAACCAGCCGAGCCCTTGCATCACGACGTCGCGCGGAGCGGCGACCTCTTTGATGAGCTTGGCCAGTGGGAGCGGGCCCTTCGTCGAGAGGGTCTGCCAGATGTCGCCCGCGGTTTCGCCGATCTCGCCGATGCAGTGCTTGTGGTTGGCCGTCGCCATGGCCAGGTGCTCCTTTTGTTTTGATTGCACCCATCGATGGAGGGAGCCAACCAAGCTCACGTCTCGATCGATAGGGTGCCGTGCGGTCTCTCGGCCTCGCGATTCCGCCCAGCGCCCGAGGCGCGCGGAGTATAGCCGATCGAGCGAACCTCCCACAATAGTTTGGCCCTAGCGCGTCGCAGCGCGCGTACACTGGTTGCCGCTCGCGCGGAATGAGCACACCGTGCCGCCGGTGTAGCGGCCGCACGTCGCAGCTCGGCCAATTTGCAATCGTGACCGCGGCACCGCGCATTTCATGGAGAGAGTTGCTAGCAATCCGCCGAACAGCGGTGGCGTCAGGCAGCGGGTAGTGGCGCATCGCGAAGCCGTCGACGATCGATCGTAAGGGGCAAGCGTGGGCGTGCGACATGATCGCCACAAGCAAACTGCGCAACAAAAAGGGCCCGCTCGGCTTCGGTGGCTAGCCAAGCGGACCCTTTGGCCCGTGAAAAACGGCTCTTGCCCGCGGCGGGCTTCAGTCGCGCTCGGGGAGTAGCGCGACGTGGCTCAGATTCACGGTCGCCGCAAAGGCGGCGTCGGTGTTGGCCCCTGGGAGTGCGGGTCCACAGGGGCCAACTGATTCATCCCAAGTTCGACAGAAGGGTAATGCAGGGCGCGTGCCAAGAGGCACTCGGCCGAGTAGTCTACGGGCCAGCGCACCGCACAAACTCAAGGTGAGCGGACGTTTACGGTCTGGCGGCCAATCGGACTGCAGGGCTATCGGCGGACGCCATCTGGCCGCCCGGCTTGTAGCAATTACAATCCGCCGCTAATCGCCAGGCCGTTTGTGTCCATCAAGCCGCTTGGGCAGTGCAGCGCTGTACGCAGAGTTTTCAGCGACTGACGGCACGACACCGGACGAAATGAGAGCCGATGAAGACCCACCATATAGCCGTCTTGCCGGGCGATGGCATCGGGCCGGAAGTGACCGACGAGGCCGTTGCCGTGTTGGAAGCCGTTGCCGCCGAGAACGACTTCGAGTTGCAGTTGGCGACGTTCGATTGGGGAGTGGCCCACCATGAACAAACCGGCAAGATCGCTCCGGACGACTTTCTCGAGCAACTTCGCCCATTCGATGCGATCTTCCTGGGCGCGGTGGGCTGGCCGGACAAGTTGCCCGACCACATTACGCTGATGCCGCTGGTGCGTATTCGGCAGTCGTTCGATCAGTATGCCTGCATGCGGCCGGCGAAACTGCTGCCGGGCGTGCGCTCGCCTCTGGCCGATAAGGGCCCCGCCGACATCGACATGTTGGTGATCCGGGAGAATTCCGAAGGCGAGTATGTCGACGTGGGCAATCGCTTTCATCGGGGCCAGCCAGACGAGTTTGCGCTACAGACGGGCGTTCACACGCGGCGGGGAATCGAGCGCATCCTGCGGTTTGGCTTCGACATGGCCGGCCGCCGCCGCAAACGGCTGACGATGGTCACCAAGAGCAACGCCCTGCGGCATGCCTACGTGTTGTGGGACGAGGTGTGGGAGCAGATTCGCACGGACTATCCCGAAATCGAAACCGACAAGCAGCACTGCGACGCGGCCGCGATGAACTTCGTACGCTGGCCCGAGCGGTTCGACGTGGTGGTGGCTTCGAATCTTTTCGGCGACCTGCTCACCGACCTGGGGGGCATCATCGGCGGCGGGCTGGGTTTGGCGCCCAGCACGAACACCAATCCCGAGCGGGCGTTTCCTTCGATGTTCGAGCCGGTGCACGGTTCGGCGCCGGACATCGCGGGGCGGGGGATCGCCAATCCGGTTGCCGCTATTCTGAGTGCGGCCATGATGCTCGACTGGCTGTCGCAAGAGGCGGCCGGCGATGCAGTGCGCCGAGCCGTGGAGGCGGCGCTGTCCGCAGGTGCCGCCACGCCCGACTTGGGCGGCTCGCTGACCACCGCCCAAATGGGCCAGCGAATCCGCGACTGCCTGGGCTGAGGTGCCCGACAGTTAGCACGCGAAAAGTGCGTTCTGCGCCAGGGCGAATGGCACCAGGATTGCAACTCCATCGGCCATTTCGTGTATAATCATTTTGGGTTAGCGGCAAATCTGCGGGGCCACTCATCTCCGGCCGCCAAGCGGCGGCCCACGGTATTCGCATGGCCACAGCATCGGGCGCGCAGAACATTCACAATTCGGCGGTGCGGGCTCCCACGCCGACGAGAGTTTGTCCCTTCATCACCAGTGCCACGGCCGCTTCGGTCGTCGGGTTGGGGGTGTTGGTGTTGTTGCTCATCCCCCGCGGGGGCGGCGAAGCGACTCCGGCTTCTTCGCCGGGTATTCAGGCCGCGCGTCCTGACGGGACGTCGTCGATACCAGCGGCGCCCAGCGACGACCGCAACGACGAGTCGGCTCCCGAATCCGATGGCCCGCCAGGTTTGGTCCCGGGACCCGCACCTGAAGATGCTATCGCACAACCCGACGACCGCATCACGGTCATTAAGACCGTCACGATGAAAGCGGTGCGTGGGTTGAACGGCGACAGCTTTCGGGTCCGCGATGAAGATCGCAAGTTGTACGACGTGCATCTGGCCGGCGTGCTCACGCCGCCGAGCCATGTGCCCAACGCACAGCTTGCGGACCGCATCCTGGCGAGCATGGTTCTGCAGCGAATGATCCGCATCGACTGCACCGAAGAGGGCGACGATACGACGTTGATTGGCTGGGCCTACAATGGCAGCATCTGGATCAACGCAGAAATCATCCGCAAGGGCTACGCGCTGTACGATCCCCGCGAGCTGCGTTCGGCCCAACTGGCCCAGGCCGAAAAGGAAGCCCTCACTGCGCGGCGTGGCATTTGGGAAGACGGCGACTTCACCCGGCCGTGGGATGAACAGGCTGCGGAGGATGAGCCAGATGGGGCCGGAAACGCCGCCGCCGATGCCGCTGCCGACCAAGAGGCCGGGCATGAAGCCCGCGAGGTGAATCCCGCCACTGAGGCATTTCGTGAAACGCTAGAGGCGGCGGCCGGGACTCCGGACGCACCGCTACCGGAGATTGATCTCTCGACTCCCGAAACAGCCGTGGCCAGCTTTGCGGCGTTAATCGAGGTGCAGGCGTTCGACGAAGCTCGCAAGCTGATCGATTCACAAGCCAGCGGCGAGGCCCGACAATTCGCCGCGGGCGAAGGGGACGAGAGCAAACTCGCCGCGCTGGCCAAGGCGGTGACCGCGGCTACGGAGTCCCCGAGAGTGCGCGGGCTCCCACGGCTGCGGAAACGAGTTGTCTTCAAGACTCCCGACGGCGAGGTTTACGTCGACGTGCGCCAGAACGACGAATCCTGGCTCGTCATCTCCTGGTAGCAGCAAGCCGGGCGATGACCCGCGCTGCGGCTGGCCGCCGGTCATCGCTCACTTCTCCGCCGCTCTGGAACGGCGACGTCGGGGTGGCTCGATCAGTTCGAGAAACTTGCGGGCCTGCTGCGAGACGAACTTGCCGCGCCGCAAGACCACTCCGTAGGTCCGCTTCGGAAAGTAGCGACCGAAGGGAATCTGCTTGAGCCGTTCGCTGCCGGTCAGGCAGATGCTCGTGACAATCGAGATGCCCATCCCCAGCTCAACGTACTTCTTGATCACCTCCCAGCCGCCCGCTTCGAGATTCACGTTGTAGGTCAGGCCGTTCTGCTCGAAGACCAAATCGACGATGCGCCAAGTCGTCAGGTGTCTCGGCGGGAGGATCAGGCCGTGCTGCGCCACGTCCTTGATGGTGACGCGCTTCTTCTTGGCTAGTGGATGATCGAGCGGCGTGATCAGCACCGGGTCGTAGGAGAACGTGGGGCTGTAGTCGATATCCGGCGGCACGTCGATCATGGATCCCACGGCGAAATCGACTTCGTCGGCGCGGAGCATTTCCAGCCCGTCGCGGCCGGTCACGTTGTGGAGCTTGAGCTCGATGCCGGGATAGCGGGCGACGAACTGCTTCACGAACTCGGGCAGGATGTAGAGGATTGTCGACTCGCCCGCCGCGATGTCGAGCTGCCCCTTCTCCACGCCTTCCAGCCGACTGGCGAACTGTTCGGGCAGCGAGTCCATGGCGTCGACCAGTGAGGCAGACATCTCGTAGAGCGTCTGGCCGTCGGGCGTGAGCGTGATCTTGGGTCCGCGACGCTCAAAAAGCGTCGTGCGGAGCTCGCGTTCGAGCGCCTGAATCTGCAGCGATACCGAGGGCTGGCTGAGATACAACCGCTCGGCGGCCTTCGAGATGCTGCCGTTCTTGGCGGCGTAACAAAAACCCCGCAATTGCTGGAGGCGATTGTGTTTGTAGTGTTGGGAGTTGGCCGCCATGGGAGGCTCCTCGTCGCGAGAAAGGCGAACAAAAGGCTATAGCGCCAGGCAATACTCTTTATAAGATAGCGGCAGACAATACTATATATTGACGCAATTAGCCGATCAAATGCTGGACCCGCGGTTATGCTGGCACCAGTGCCGGGGGGCGCCATCTTTATTTGCGCGGGCCGAAGTCACTCTCTTTGCTGCCGTGCCTTCGGGCTGTTTGGTCCGCCTCCCTCGGCTGAGCGTACTCTTGACACCGCGCGAGGAGAACTGATCGATGGGAGCTGCCGACGCCCGTGTAGGTACCGACGAACTCCAAATCGTCGCGCCCGTGCCAGATGGTGCGGCCGACATTCTCACGCCCGAAGCGCTGCGGTTCGTCGCCCTGCTGGAGCGCAAGTTCGGCCAGCGTCGCCGCGAGCTGTTGGCGCAGCGCGAAGAGCGCCAAAAGGCCTTGGACAAGGGCGAGCTGCCCGACTTTCTCAGTAGCACCCGCGAGATTCGCGAGAGCGATTGGACCGTCGCGCCGATTCCGGACGACTTGCTCGACCGCCGCGTGGAAATCACCGGACCGGTCGACCGCAAGATGGTGATCAACGCGCTCAACTCGGGCGCGAAGATGTACATGGCCGACTTCGAAGATTCCCATTCACCCACGTGGGAAGGGACCGTCGAAGGTCAGGTGAACATGCGCGACGCGGTCGCCGGCACCATCGAATTCACCAGCCCGCAAGGGAAGCAATACGCGCTCGACAAGCAGACTGCCACGCTTCTGGTACGGCCCCGCGGGTGGCATCTGGTCGAAAAGCACGTGCTGCTGGACGGCGAGCCGATTTCCGGCGCGTTGTTCGACTTCGGGCTGTTTTTCTATCACAACGCGAAGGCGCTGCTAGAGAAGGGCTCTGGCCCCTACTTCTACCTGCCCAAGCTGGAGAGCCATCTCGAAGCCCGGTTGTGGAACGACGTGTTCCTGCTGGCGCAGGAGCAACTGGGGCTGCCGCGGGGGACGATCAAGTCCACCATCTTGATCGAGACGATCATGGCGGCCTTCGAGATGGACGAGATTCTCTACGAGCTCCGCGATCACATCGTGGGGCTCAACTGCGGCCGCTGGGACTACATCTTCAGCTTCATCAAGCGGTTCCGCAATCGGCCCGAGTTCGTGCTGCCCGACCGGGCACAAGTGACGATGGGTGTGCACTTCCTGCGCTCGTATTCGCAGTTGTTGATCAAGACCTGTCACCGCCGCCGGGCGTTCGCCATGGGCGGGATGGCGGCACAAATTCCGATCAAGAACGACGCGGCCGCCAATGAGGAGGCCATGGAGAAAGTCCGCGCTGACAAGCTCCGCGAAGTCGGCGACGGTCACGATGGGACCTGGGTTGCGCACCCGGGACTGGTGCCGGTGGCGATGAAGATCTTCGACGAGGGGATGTCAGGCGCCAACCAGCTCGAGCGGCAGCGCGACGACGTGAACATCACGGCCGAAGATTTGCTGCGCGTGCCCGAGGGGACGATCACCGAAGCCGGCCTGCGGACCAACGTCAACGTGGGCATGCTCTATCTCGAAGCCTGGCTGCGGGGCAACGGCTGCGTCCCGCTTTACAACCTGATGGAAGATGCCGCGACGGCCGAAATCTCGCGGACGCAGATCTGGCAATGGATTCGCCACCCGGGCGGCAAGCTCGACGACGGTCGCAAGGTCACGATCGAGCTGTTCCGCCAGATACTGGGCGAAGAGAAGCAGAAGATTCGCGAGATGGTCGGCGAAGACCAGTATGCAGCCGGCAAGTACGAGCTGGCCGCCGAACTGTTCGACCGGCTGATTACCGACGACCAGTGCGCCGAGTTCCTCACGCTGGCCGCCTACGAGCATTTGCCGTAGCTCGTCCGAAGCGGGCGGCCTGCGATTGGAACAAGTTCACTCATCTACCTTCTTTTTTGACACCGGGAGAAGCGATTCGATGCTCGAACGACAACAAGCTGCCGAGATGAAGGAGTCCTGGGCTTCGGACCCACGTTGGGAAGGGATTCGCCGTGACTACTCTGCCGACGACGTCGAGCGGCTGCGCGGTTCGCTGCACGTCGAGAATACCCTGGCCCGCGTGGGGGCCGAGAAGCTGTGGGAGCGTCTCAACGGCGAGCCCTTCATCAATGCACTCGGCTCGGTGACCGGCAACCAGGCCGTGCAGATGGCCGAAGCGGGACTGAAGGCCATCTATCTCAGTGGTTGGCAAGTGGCCGCCGACGCCAACCGCGCCGGGCAGATGTATCCCGACCAGAGCCTGTATCCGGCCGATAGCGCGCCGACTCTGGTACGCAACATCAACAACTCTCTGCGGCGTGCGGATCAAATCCAGCACGCGGCCGGCAAGAGCGACGTCGATTACTTCCTGCCCATCGTCGCCGACGCCGAAGCCGGTTTCGGCGGTGCGCTAAACGCCTTCGAGCTGATGAAGGGCATGATTGAAGCGGGCGCCGCCGGCGTCCACTTCGAAGATCAGCTCGCCAGCGAGAAAAAGTGCGGTCACATGGGCGGCAAGGTTCTGGTGCCCACCTCCCAGTTCCTCCGCACGCTGGCCGCTGCCCGTCTGGCGGCCGACGTGAGCGGCGTACCCACCGTGCTCGTCGCGCGGACCGACGCCAACAGTGCCAACCTGCTCACCAGCGACGTCGATCCGCGCGATCGCGAATTCATGACGGGTGAGCGGACGCCCGAGGGCTTCTACCGCATTCGCGGCGGGCTCGACAGCGCGATCGCTCGCGGGCTGGCGTACGCTCCCTACGCCGATCTGCTGTGGTGCGAAACCTCGGAGCCCAACGTGCACGAGGCCCGGGAGTTCGCCACCGCGATTCACGCCAAGTTCCCCGGCAAGCTGTTGGCCTACAACTGCTCGCCGTCGTTCAACTGGCGACAGAAGCTCGACAACCGCACCATTGCGCGTTTCCAGAAAGAGCTGGGCGAAATGGGCTACAAGTTCCAGTTCGTCACGCTGGCCGGTTTCCACGCGCTGAACTTGTCGATGTTCGAGCTGGCGCTCAACTATCGCGATTCCGGCATGGCAGCCTACTCGGAATTGCAGCAGCGCGAGTTCGCCGCCGAAGCCGAGCAAGGCTATCGCGCGACGAAACACCAATCGTTCGTTGGGACCGGCTACTTCGACGAGGTGGCCCAAGTCGTCGCCGGCGGCAACGCCTCGACGACCGCACTGTCCGGCTCGACCGAAGAAGAGCAGTTCAGCGAGGACGCGAAGGACGGTGCTTCAAAAGATGGAGCCTCAAAAGACGGTGTCAAGGTCGCCTGACCCAGTTGGCGGCGACCTACGCAACACCCGGGGTGGGATTCGGCAGCTCCCACCTCGGGTTTTTTTATGCGCCGCGTGCCGCGCGCTACTTAGCCAGGCTGTGCAACATCGCGTCGAACACCGGCGCGATCTTGTCGAACTCGCGATCTTCCGCTTGCGCGATCACCAGGCACGTTGCCGCCGCGCTGCGAAAGCTGCGGATCAGCGTCGTATTCGTCAGGTCGAGACAATAGAAGTTCACGTCGTAACCGATCGTCGGCTGCTCGCCGATCACCACGTCGACGGCTTCGGCATCGACTTCGTCGTACTCCTCGCGTAACACCTGCACGGCCGTTTCGACGAGCGACTGGGGATCGACTTCGCGCCGCGCGATCGACAGCGACCAGAATCCGCCGCCGGGACTATAGACGGTGGCCATCTGCTGTCCGCCGTCCGATTCCTCTTCCAGCGTCCAGTTTTCTGGATAGTCGAAGCGAACGGCCCCATGCTCGTAAGTCTTGGCCATTGGAATTCCCCCTTGCGGCCGCGGTCGCCAGCACGATTCCGCTATCGTAACGTCTCCGGCACGCCCGAGGCAGACTCCCTGCACGGTTGAAATACCCGCGAGGCTTCGAGACGCCGGGTGTCACCGCTGGCTTCCGCAGCAGTGCCGTCGCAACCAGTGTGCGGGAGCGCGCGCTCCCACGCTCAGAGCCGCTATCCCAACGACGTTCTGCGCTGTCCGGTGCGATTGTCGCCGAGGGCTGCGTTTGCTACTCTCCTCGCCCCTTCTTGGCCACGGTCGTCAGGTGCCAGCATGGCGCGGCAGCACTCGCTGTTGTGCCGGCAGGTGGCAATGTGCAGTTCCGCCGATTCGCGTCGTCCGGTTGGCGCCCCGATCGCTCGCATCCGGGCCGCGGCCTACCTTTTGATGCTGGTGTCGCTGTGGACTGCCATCGGATGCCGGATCGATCCGTTTTCCGATCCGGCGCCCAAGGACCTGATCTCGTCGCGGCAGTTGTCGATGCGCGGCATCAGTGCCATGGAGCGGGGCGACTGGGAGACGGCCGAGCAGCTGTTGGGCGAGGCCGTGTCGGGATGTCCGGCCGATCCCGATGCGCGGCTGCACTACGCCCGCACGCTCTGGCATCGCGGTCAGGTCGACCAGGCGCTGGCCCATTTGCAGGCGGCGCTGGAATTGGTGCCCGACGATACCGAGCTGCTGCTGGCGGCTGCCGAGATGTACTTGGCGCTGGGACAGCCGGAACCGGCGCTGCCGCTGGTGGAACGAGCGCTCGATCTTTCGAATCGCTCGCCGCAAGCTTGGCGGCTACGCGGGCGGGCCTACGAAGCGCGCCAGGAGTACGAACGTGCGCTGGCCGACATGCAGCGTTCGCTCATGTACGAACCCGACGATCAACAGACGTTGCGCACCATCGCCAACCTCTATCGTCAATTGGGGCGCACGGAACAAGCACTGGTGAACCTGCAGTACTTGCGCGATCTGGCGCCTTCCGGTGAAGAGTCGGCTCAGGTGCTCTACGAACTGGGGATGACCTACGCCGATCTCGATCGGGCCCACGAAGCCGCTGAGAACTTCGAGCTGGCCGCGCATCGTGGCGGTCCGCACCCCGAATTGCTCTACCGGCTGGCCGCAGCTCGCTGGGCAAGCGGCGATGCCCGGCAGGCCCAGGCGGCGGCACAACAGGCGCTGTTGCTCGAACCCCGCCACGCCGCCAGCCGCCAGTTGTTACAACACATCGAGCTGGCGACGCGCCCCGGTGCGACTCAGCGGCATTAGCTCGACGCTCCGTCGCAGCGATTCGGGAGTGCGGCTCGCAATCGCCGCGCATTCGACCGTCGGCGTTGGGCCCTCCCAATCGTCACATTCGATACACGGCGACGTGCGTCCGCACAAACCGCAACTTCGCTGGTGGCAGTTTGACCGGCCCCCCACAGCGACCTATGTTTCTCTGGCCGAATTGAGTGAGTTGGGTAGTTGATTACCTCGACTTCACGCACGCTTCGGCCTTGCTGCCACTTTCCGTTTGAGGCGCAGGAGCCGAAACCATGACGCAGTTGGTCGAACAACAACCGGCGATGGATGCGTTCACCGATCGCCGCAGCACCGAAAACAACGCGACCGCCGGCATCGAGCGACGCCAGTTCGCTGCCAGCTACGACGATCTCTCGGCTGATGCCCGCGAATTGGCGCAAGCGATCGACGGGTACAAGCTTCGCCATCGCCGCCGCTTCATTAACTTCGAAGAGATGCTCTCGGTGATCCATTCGCTGGGATACAGCCGCTAGAGAGCCCCGCGCAAGTTCTGCTCACAGGCCACCGCGGCCCAGCGGTTCGATCAGCGCTTCGGTCGTGACGAGCCGCGTCTGTTTGGTTTGCAGGCCGCTCACCAGCGCCATTTGTTCTCCGGCGTTCTGCATGCGCAGCAAGGTGTCGATCATGGCATCGTCCCACCGCGCTTCGACCAGCGTGCGCAATGGCGGCAACTGTTCGCCGGTTGCTAGCGCGAGATCGATGGTGCGCACGTAGCCGACCGGCTCTTCGCTGCGCCCGTCGGCAAACAGCGGCAACACGGCGAGCCGATGCCGCTTGGCGGTATCCAGGGCGACGCGTCGGCTGACTGAGGTTGTCAATTTGGGCCAGCGCGCGACCGGTTTGGCGAGTGGTCCGACCGGTTCGGTCGCCACGGCAAACAGCCCCTGGATCAATTGCCGTTGCGCCGGGCGAAGCACGCCGGCGTCGTGGCCTTCATCCAGGACGCGCACCAGTTCGCGGCGGGCGAGCGTCGACTGGACGCGCTGGGGCGACTGTCCCAACAGCCGCTCCAGCAGCCATCCGACCGACCACAAGATGGCGCTGAGCGGTCCGAACAGGATGGCCAACGCCAGCAGCAGCGGTCCCCAGGCGCGGAGCAAGCGATTGGGGGCCTGAAAGTACACGTGCTTGGGGAGCAGTTCACCGTAGATGAACACCACCGGCGAGAAGGCCACCGGCGCGAGCAACTGCATCCACACACTGCTGCCGGCCAGTACGCTGGTCGCCAACACTAGCGCCAGCGAAACGAGATAGTTGGCGACGTTATTGCCCACCAGCGCCGTGGCCACAAACAGCGCCGGGCGATGGGCCAACGCCAACAGACCCTGCGCGACACGGCTACCGGCCCGGGCGTCGAGCAACAGTCGCACGGGCGTCTGGCGGTAAAAGCCCGTTTCCGAGCCGCTGAACAGCGCGCTGAGCGCCAGGCCGGTGATTCCCAAGGCGAGGGCCGTCACGATCACGACTCGGCCTCCTCGCTGGGCGCGCGGCGCAGTTGAACACGCATCGAGCCACGCTGCGGCGCTTCGAGCACGGTGAAGCGAAACCCTTCCCAATCACATTCGTCGCCTTCCTGTGGAAAGCGTTCGAGTAGTTCCTGGATGAGCCCGGCCACGGTGCTGCTGCGCGACTCGGGCCGCGGGATTCCGAAATAGCGTGTCAATCGGCGGAGGCTCGTGAGACCGGAAACGTGCCACACGCCCGGCTCCACTTCAGCGATGGGCCGCTGGTCGAGCAATCGCCGCGAGCGGCTCGGGCTTTCGGAAAACATCGTCTCCAGCAGGTCGGCGTATGTCAGCGCGCCGATCGTCTCGCCGAACTCGTTGACCACCACTGCCACATCCAGGTCGCGACGTTGCAATTGATTGAGCACTGCGGCCGCCTGAGCGCACCAGGGAACGTAGATCACTTCTTCGGCGAGCGTCTCGAGGTGCTGCCGGGGCACTTGGCTCAACTCAGTCAGCGGGACCGCGCGGGCGATCTCGTCGCTGTCGCTTTCGATAATGAATAAGTAACCGCTGGGAGGCGCAGTGCCGCCCAGATCGCGCAGGGCCACGGGAGGGCGAAAGAGCCGCAATTGCGAGCGCGGCCGCATCAGCTCTTCAGCGCGCGTATCCGAGAGGGCGACGATGCTCTCCAGCACCGTGTGCTCGTGCTGGCGAAGCTCGGCATCGGTGGTCGAGGCTTCCAGCGCCCGCTCGAGATCGTTGACCGACAGGTAGGGCTCCGGTCGCAGATTCGGAAAGATCACCCGTTGTGAGAGGTCGCGCGCCGCCTGCCAGAGCGGCAAGAGCCGTCGAGTCACGCCGACGTAGAGCGTCATGGGCGGCGCTACCAGCGCAGCGACCAGTTCGGTGCGGATCACGGCGAGGCTCTTGGGAATCATCTCGCTGAGGAGGATCAAGGCGAACAGCGAGAATATGCCAACCCCGGCCGCCAGTGCGTTGTGTCCCTGCGCGTCGAGCTTGATTGTCACCAGCGAGGTGACGCCGAAGTAGAACAAGTTGACCACCAGATTGGCGAACAACACGGCGGTCAGTAGTTCATCCGGCCGAGTGAGCAAATCGGCCGCCGCGCGCTGCGGGCGCGTCCCGACGGCAAACCGACGTCGTTGTGCCGGCTGCAAATAAAACAACGCCGCCTCGCTGGCCGAAAAGAAGGCCGACAGCGCCATCAGGCCGACCATCGTCAGCCAATAGGGAGCGAAGCGGGCGAGCAGGGACAGTGTTTCGTTCGTGGGCATGTGACGCGCCGCGCACCGGCCGTCTTATCCTTCGCCTGCCTGGGTCCGCCCGGTTGCCACATCGAACTCGGCCAGCGCGGGCACGAGCATCGCCGCCGTGGCAAAGCCGTAGGTCAACGCAGTAACCAAGAACACGCCGAGCGTGAACTGCAACAGAAAGCTGGTGATGGCGTAGAACGTCGCAAACGGACAGAGAAAGGCCGCCAGACCGATCGCCACCGAGGGATTTCGCGCGCCCAGCGCCACAAACAGCCCAATGGCGCCGCCGCCGACGATCAGCACGAACGGGGGAAGTTGCATCTGGAACGATCCGCTGAAAGCCACCATCAGCCGCATGCAAGTGGCCACGCCCAAGAAGAGAAAGAACACGGTCCCCAGGCTCGTGGCGATGGCCGCTCGCGATTGCTCGTAGATCATGCCTGCGTGGACTCCCAGCATGGCGACAAAACAATACATCACCAGCAATCCGCCCACCAAATACAGCAGGTTCTCCGCGCTGATGGCGCCGGCAACCCACAGATAGCCGCACAGCAAAATCGGCAGCCCGACGATTTCCTTGGTGTTGTAGAAGATGCCCAGCAGCTTGCCGAAGATGATTTCCGGCGGACGCAAATCGGTGACCAGCAGTAGATCGAGTGCCTTCAAGTCGCGCTCGCTGGTCAACGCCGTCACCGCCTGAGTGTTCACCAGAACCAGGCTCAGCACCAACACGGGCACCGCTGCCAGACTGCCGCCGATACGGGTGATGCCTTCGTCCGAGTGCGCCATGCTCCACAGGGAGGCGAAGGCCAGCGACACAATCGCCAGATAGGCCACCCGAATCACCACCGCGCGACGCCCGTAGGCCCAGGTTCGCATCTCGCGCCACAGGATGGGATTGTCCCACGGGTGCCGCCAGCGTCGCGCGGGTTTCGAACTTGCCGCTAATGCTGGCTTGCCTTCGGCCGCGCGCTTCTCGCGCAGCAGGCTTTCGATGGTCGACACGGCGGCCGGCGCAGGGCTTTCTGACAGCTCGTCGGAGCTGATGGCGACATCGACTTCGGTGCTCCAGATACTGCCCGCCTCCCGCTCGTCATCGCGGGGCCGCGCAGCACGCGAAGGATTCCAGACACGCACCCGCGCGATCGACACGCCGACCAACAGCAGGGTGCCGGCGATGGCGACCGCGATGAATGCCAAGAGCGGTCCGGAAACGACCGGGCCGCTTCCGACGCTCATATCGAACGGCCGCGTTGTGGCCAGAATGGCCTGCCAGGGACTGCACGCGGTGGCCCATTGTGCGGCGTTCCATCCCCACCACGTCGCGTCGGCAACGGCCAGCCGCACGGCTTCCCAAGTCGCCAGCCAGAGCACCAGCACCAAGACAGTGGTGGCCAGCGTCTGAAACGTCTTCTCGCGCCACAGCGCGACGGTCGTGCCGAGGCTACCCGCCAGTACGGCGCTGGCCAGCGTGACGAGTAGCGCTTGAGCGACTTGCGCCGGCGCGATTCCGCCCAGCAGGGCCGTGAGCAAAAACAAGGGCAGCGCCGCGAGCAGCAACATCACGATTTGCAGCAGGCCGGCCGAAAGCTTGCCCAGCACGACTTCGGTGTTCGAGAGATCCGTGAGCAACAAGAGCAGCAGCGTACGGCGATCCTTTTCGACCGCCACGGCGCTGGCTGTCCACAAGGCGGAGAAGAACAGCGTCAGCGCCAACTGCAGCGGCGCCAGGATCTGAAACACGATCGTGCCGAAGCGGGCCAGATCGCCAACGTTGCGCACCACCTGGGTGCCGGTGAGCACCAGCCAGGCGGTCATCAACAGCCCGAACAAGCCGGCCGTGTAGATACCCCGGAACCAGTAGAATCGCGTGCGACGCGGCCCCATGGTCGCCTCGCGATAGAAGACCGGCCCGACGAGCAACGAGCTACCTCCGCCTCATTCCCAACTCCGCAATGCCCGCATCGCTCATCGCCGGGCGACCGTCTCTACTATATCCGGGCGCACGACACGGATGCAGGGCGCGTGATCACTTGGTGTTTGCCCGCTGGTTGCTGGGAATCCGTGCTAGACTGCGCCGCCTCGTGAATCAGGCGGGTACGCCACCAAGTCTCATTGCCAAGGTAGGCGGAGGAAAGCAGCAACCGTGAGCGAGCCACGGCGAGTATTGATTACCGGGGTCAGTCGCGGGTTGGGGCGGGCGATGGCCCTCGGCATGCGCGAGCGGGGTCACACGGTCATTGGGTGTAGCCGAGATCAGGCGGCTGTCGCGCGACTGGTGGAAGAGTTTGGTGGTCCGCACTCGTTCGCGGTGGTCGACGTCGCGGACGATCGCGCGGTCGCGAACTGGGCCCAGCGCGTGCTGGCCGAAGTCGGGCCGCCGGACTTGTTGATCAACAACGCCGCGCTCATCAACCGCAACGCTCCGCTGTGGGAAGTTCCGGCCGAGGAACTCGACCGGGTCGTGCAGGTCAACGTCTGCGGCGTAACGAACGTGCTGCGGCACTTCCTGCCGGCGATGATCGAAGCAGGGCGCGGCGTCGCCGTGAACCTGAGTTCGGGTTGGGGGCGATCGACCTCTCCAGAAGTCGCGCCTTATTGCGCGACAAAATGGGCCGTCGAAGGATTGACGCAGGCCCTGGCGTCCGAACTGCCCCGCGGCCTGGCGGCCATCGCGCTCAATCCCGGCGTGATCAACACCGAGATGCTCGTCAGTTGCTACGGCGAAGGAGCCAGCGACTACCCCGATCCCCAAGAGTGGGCCGAGCGTGCCGTGCCCTACTTGCTCGGGCTCGGCCCAGGAGAAAATGGACAAGCCCTGACGGTGCCCGGTGGGTGAGTGATCGTGCCGAGCTTGTCATTCGTCGGAGACGAAAGACTGGTTCGTTTCCAGCTCGACTCAGAACCTCGTCGCGCGCAGCTAAAAAGGTCATGGCAATCGATCCGTCGATTACCATGACCTTTATCCTGAAACGGGACCGTCGTCCCGCCCTCCCGGTCATTTCGTACTACTGGTATCGGATGAGCGTCGGCGAACTCTCTAGCCGATTCTGTCAAACGTGTCGGGCTCAAGATCGCCCAGTCCGCACAGACCGCAAGCCTTTACAGCCGACCGGTGCGCGGCAGTTTCGTGCGTCTCGGGATGCGAGACTGCGGAACTAGAGCCAGCGCAGGGGTACAAATGCGGGCTCGCGACGACCGAGCGGTTCGGGGGCGGGCATGACTTCGGTCGGACGCTCGAACACTTCGTAAGGCGCGCCGAGTTCGATCTGGCCATCGATCAGCGATGGACCCTCCAGCACGGGGCCTTCGATGATCGTTTCGGCATCCGGGCTCGCCGGCATCGAGTAACAGATGGGCGTCGGGCGACGCCCGATGCCGAGGCAATTGCAGAATCTGTCCCACAGGCTGGGGCGTAGCTCGCCCACCTCGCAGCAGTCGTCGGGCACAATCGCCGGCCCGAATTCCGCGCCGCAGCCGCAGTCACGATCCCTTTTGCCCCACCGTGGGCAGATCGATGTCAGCAGGTCCTTGCAGTTATCGTGGAGTCGCTCGCACCAGTTGCGCTCCTGGGCGCAGGGGTCGCATGCTTCGGTGTGAACCTCGCAGGGCCCGCAGTCGCACGTGCAACAATCCGACGCGGAACTTGTTGCGAACCAGCTTCCGGCGCTAGCGGGCTGGCCAGAGAGACAGATCGCCAGACCGGCAACAAGACAAAGAACGAAGAACCCACGGTGCATCAGAGACTCCTCGGTGTGAGTCACGGCAGCTTGTCGATGAGCCCGGCGTTCGTCGCGCGATTCGGGCAGCCTGGTCGAGGGCCGGGAAAACATGCCCCGCGATAGAGCGTAGAGCAAACGCAACCGTTGATTTTTCGCAACACAAAACAGTTCACCTCAGCCGCAGGTTCGGTGAAGGCCGCAAAACCATCACTACTCGGGGGCGCGTTGTCCGATCTGTATCAGTTCTGGCGGCCGCGTTGCCCGCGCGCCCAGAGGCGGCATAGACTGGCCTGCATGAGCCGGGGATCGACCAGCGAAACGCAACTCAGTGCCGACGAACTCGCCCGGCGCCTGCGGGGACTCGAGACGTTGCTCGACGTGACCGGCAGTTTGGCCGCCGAGCTCGATCCGCGCGAGTTGTTGCAGACGATCACCCGGCAAGCCTGCCAGGCGCTGAATTGCGATCGCGCAAGTCTGTTCCAATACGACGCCGCGCGCGAGGAACTCTACACGCTGGTCGTCACGGAGCTCGAGATCTCGGAGATCCGCTCGCCGCTGGGGAGCGGGATCACGGGAGACATTGCGCGGCGTCGTGTGATTGCCAACGTGGCCGATCCGCAGGCCGACGCCCGCTGGAACTCGTCGATCGATCGCGCGACCGGTTACACGACGCGCAACATCTTGGCCGGCCCGCTCGTCGCGCCGCGCGACGGATCGTTGCTGGGCGTGTTGCAGCTGTTGAACAAGCACGCCGGGACGTTCGATGCGTTCGATGAGCAGTTGCTGATGGCCTTCAGCCAACATGCGGCCATTGCGCTGGAGCGCGTGCGGGTGCTCGAAGAGTTGCGTCGCCGGGATGAGGTTGAAATCTCGCTCAATGTGGCACGAGATATCCAACGCGGATTCATGCCGCAGCAGTTGCCGACGATCGATGGCTACGAAGTCGCCACGTGGTGGTTCCCCAACCAGGCCGTCGGCGGCGACTACTGCGATGTGTTTCAACTGGCCGACGGTCGGATCGGCATGGCAATTGCCGATGTGAGCGGGCACGGACTGGGGCCGAGCTTGATCATGGCCTCTTGCCGTGCAGGACTTCGGGCGCTGGCCTTGGAGCACACCTCAGCCGAGGTGCTGCTGGGCTTGTTGGGTCGCGCGCTGGCCGACGACCTGCAGGAAGGGAGGTTCATCACGATGGTGATGGTGGAACTCGACCCGCTGGCGCACACGGTCGAATTCGCCAATGCCGGTCACGCCCCGGCCATGCACTTTTCGGCCGGCACGGGCCAGTTCACCGACCTCGTGGCGACGGGCCTGCCGCTGGGCGTGCTCGATCGGCCCGAGTATCCGCAGGGGCCGCCCATCAGTCTGGGCGTGGGCGACCTGCTGATTCTCTGCACCGACGGGATCGTTGAAGCCATGAACCGCGACGACGAGCAGTTCGGGCTGCAGCGGCTGGAAGGCATCGTGCGGCAAATGGCCAGCGCGCCGGTGTCGGAGATCGTCCGCACGGTTGGCGAGAACGTCGAGTCGCACTATCTCGGCGACAGTCCGCCCGACGATCTCACGATCCTGGCCGCGCGGCGCAACGCCTGATGCTGACCGCCTCGCGGCGATCAATACGTCCGCGTGCTTGAACCGTCGGCCGCAGCGTTGTGACCGGCTTGTTGAACGGCACCCGGCGTCGGGTACGTGCCGGTTCCGCCGGGGCGGTACTCGCCCGTCGCGCCGGGATAGTAGTTCGGGTCGGCCGACGGGTTGGCCGGGCTTTGATAGGTCGGAGCCGGCGGCGTGTACGGCGTCGTGCCTGGAGGCGAATAGCCTGAGCCCGGCCGGTAGTCCGTCTGCCCGGGCTGATAGGCGTTGCTCGGCGTCGCGGTCGCCGACGGCGTGACCGCGGGCATTGTGCCCGGCGTCGTGCTGCTCGATTGGAGGGCACCGGCTGTCGGCGTCGTGGCGCTGGCGGGCGTCGTCGTGCCGTAGCCCGTGCTCGACGGCGCGCTCACGTAAGGGTTCGTGACGGTCGAACCTGCAGCGGTGCTGGAGGCCGCGTTGTAACTGCTGGCCGAAGCGCTGCTCGAGGCCGGCTGGGTGTACCCGGCCGGCGTCGTACCCGAGTAGCTGTTCGGGCTACCCGTGGTCGGCGTGCCCCACTGGCTGCCGGCATCGTAGTAGCCCGACTGCGGTGCCATGGCCGAGGCGTTGTAGCTGCCCGCCGGTTGTTGGTAGCCGCCGTAGCTCGTCGCCGGCGACGTGGCGCTGGCGCCGCTGTAGTTGCTGGCCGGGGCGTTATACGCACCCGCCGCCGATGCGACATAGGCCGGAGCCGTGCCGCCGTACGAGGGCGGCTGATAGCCGCCAGCGGGCGTGTAGGGACTGGCCGTCGAGGCGGTCTGTGGCGCGCCGTACGGACTTGTGGTGCCGGAGCCGCCGGGCACCTGGCTGTAGGGATAACCCGTTCCGCCACCGGAGGTCACCGTCGTGTTCTGCTGGGCAAGGCTCGAAGGCAGCTGCGGTGAGAAGGGGTTCGCCGTGTCGGCCACCTCCGTCTTCTCGGAGTTGCGCTCCCAGAACTTCCAGTTCCAGCCGTTTCCGCTGGTCAACTTGTTCGAGGTGCTGCTGCAGCCGACTGCGGCGGGCATTCCCGCAGCTACGATCAACACGAGCAATTTCGAGGTGCGCATCGCAACGCTCCCATGAAGTGGGTCGAACCGGCTGCCGACGCCCGCTTTGGCCGCAGTCGCGCCGGAAGACCGTGTCGAACTTGACTTGTATTCGGAACGCGCAGGTGTTGGCGAATAGCCCGGTCGTCCCGTTCCTACGGGTTGTGTCGGATCGACTTGGCTGCCGGGTCCACATAATCCCGACAAGTCGCACGAGCCGCAGCGCGGGAAACCGCCCAGACGAGGAGGGGCGGACTATAGGGAAGCCGTACGGCCACGGTCAATCGCAGTCGCGCCAGCCAGCACCAACTGCGCGCACCGATAGCGAGGCTCTTGCTACTACACCCGGTGAGAGTGCAGCCTAGCTGATGGCGGCTTCGTAGCGGCGGCCGACTTCGGGCCAGTTGATGACGTTGACGAACGCCGAGACGTAGTCGGGGCGGCGGTTCTGGTAGTTGAGGTAATAGGCGTGTTCCCAGACGTCGATGCCCAGGATGGGCGTGTGGCCGGCAGACAAGGGGCTGTCCTGATTGGGCGTGCTCTCGACTACCAGGCTGCCGCGGCTGTTGACGCTCAGCCAGGCCCAGCCGCTGCCGAAGCGCGTGAGTGCGG
>CALKYM010000145.1 GCA_938003525.1 uncultured Planctomycetales bacterium
GAGCAGGACGTGCAGGCGGCACGAGCGGCGCCGTCCGCCGTCTGTAAGCCAAACTTGCGTATAATCGGGAGCGTCGCAACTCCCACCAGGAAGGCATGTGCCTCATAATCGGGCATGTCATGGTAGTCGCCAGCGGCGTGTGACGACGCGCATGTTCGCGTTCTGGCTGGCGGTGAAGAGCGGGGCCTATCGGCTGGCGTACGAGGAGAAGTCGTTCTATGTGTGGCATCGTCGGATACGTGGGGCCCCGCGACGCTGAGGAATTGCTGGTGCAGGGACTTCGGCGGCTGGAGTATCGCGGTTACGACAGCGCCGGCGTGGCGACCGTTTCGCCCGATGGCAGCCTGTCGATCACCAAGAGCGCCGGCCGCATTGATCTACTGGCCGGCAAGCTGCTCACGCAGCCGGCACCCGGTCGATTGGGAATCGGCCATACACGTTGGGCGACGCACGGCCCGGCGACAGACGTCAACGCGCACCCGCACGTTGATGCAGGCGCGAGCCGGGTGGCGATCGTCCACAACGGCGTGATCGAGAACTACGAGGCCTTGCGTTCGCGGCTCAAGGAAGAGGGCCGTCAGTTCCAGACGGCCACCGACAGCGAAGTCATCGCACAACTCATCTCCGAACAGCTTGATGAACTCTCAGCGAGCGAACAGAACGGTTCGCTGTTGGGCGACTCGACACTGGGCGAATACGAACCGTTGGTGCGGGCCGTGCAGGCGACGATCCTGCAGTTGCGCGGAACCTACGGTTTGGCCGTTGTGTTTCGCGATCGCCCCGACGTCATTGTTGCTGCCCGTTGCGGCAGCCCCTTGGTGGTTGGCGTCGGCGCGGGCGAGCACTTCGTAGCCAGCGACGCGTCGCCGCTGGTCGGGCACACCGACAAGATTGTTTATCTGGCCGATCACGAGTTGGCGCTGGTGACGGCTGACACGCTGCGGGTAATGCATCGCGATCAGGGGCTGGTGAAGCACCAGGTCGAGAAGCTCGACATCGAAAACACCGATGTCGACTTGGGCGAGCACGCCCACTACATGCTCAAAGAAATCTTCGAGCAGCCCACGACGCTCGAGAACGCGATGCGTGGACGGCTGAGCCTGGACGAGGCGACCGCGCACTTCGGTGGATTGAACCTGACGCCGCAACAGCTTCGCTCGTTCGACCGCATCGTGATGACGGCCTGCGGCACGAGCTTTCACGCGGCATTGGTCGGCGAATACATCATCGAGGAGTTTGCCCGGATTCCCGTCGAGGTGGAATACGCCAGCGAGCTGCGCTATCGCAATCCGCCAATGGATCGCAATACGCTGGTGTTCACGATCACGCAGAGCGGTGAAACGGCCGATACGCTGGCCGCGCAGCGCGAAGTGCAGCGCAAGGGACACGCGGCCCTTTCGATTTGCAACGTGGTGGGCAGCACGATCGCCCGCGAATCGGACGGGGGAATCTATCTTCACGCCGGACCGGAGATCGGTGTGGCCTCGACGAAGGCCTTCACGTCGCAGTGCTGCGTGCTGGCGATGCTGGGCTTGTACTTTGGCCGCTTGCGGCATCAAAGCGTGGCTGCGGGGATGCGGATCATCGAGCAAATGCAAGCGCTGCCAGACATGGTTTCGCAGGCGTTGCGCTGTCACCCGGTCGTGCAGCAGGTGGCCGAAAAATATTATCAGTGCAACAACTTCCTGTATCTCGGGCGGCAGTACAACTTCCCCACCGCTCTGGAAGGTGCGCTGAAGCTAAAGGAAATCAGCTACATTCACGCCGAGGGCTATCCGGCGGCCGAAATGAAGCACGGCCCGATTGCGTTGGTCGACGAGAACACGCCCAGTGTGTTTCTCGTGCCGCAGGGCATCGTGTATGACAAGGTGATGGCCAACCTGGAAGAGATCAAAGCTCGGGGCGGGCCCGTCATCGCCGTCGTGCACGAAGGCGACACGCGCGTGGCAGATTTGGCCGACGACGTGATTCGCGTACCAGCCGTCGACGAGTTCTTGCAGCCGATCGTGACCAGCATCCCGCTGCAGTTACTGGCCTATCACATCGCAGTACTGCGCGGTTGCGACGTCGACAAGCCTCGCAATCTGGCCAAGAGCGTGACGGTGGAGTAAAGTCGCGGGCCGCTTGGGCTATTCGTCGCGTTTCTTGGCGGCCATGGCGGACCGGGCCAGCAGGCCGAGTTGGTAGCGGCGCAGTGTCTCTGCCGGATCGTCACTTCCACTTGTGTTCAGAGGCTCGTAGCCCAATCGCTCGAGCGTCGGATTGAGGATCTCGCCCAGTTGCCGCAGCGTACCCTGCGACAACGTTCGCCAACGGCCCACGCTGTTCGCGTCGATCGAGACACGCTCATAGGCTTTCCAATCGCCGAAGCCGTCGATCTTTTGTGGATCGAGCCCGCGGGCAACGATCTCGTCGTCCCAGGATTCGCCGAGGAACTCGAAGAGCTCGCGCAGCACACTCGTCGGTTCGGTGACCAGCTCTTCGTAGCGCACCAGGTGGACGGCGTCGCCGCGTCGTTCGCGAAACCGCTCAAGCGACGCAATGGAATCGACCCACGCGTGGGCAAAGGCGACCAGCGGCTGCAAGTATTGCTGCACGTAGCGGTGTAATTCCCGCGGATACGATTCCGCCTGGGCACACCATTCCTGGGTGCTCATACAAACGTCCGCTCCGTGTCGGATCATGGCCACAAACTGCAACTCGTCGCCGAAGACCTTGGCGATGGCGTCGAGATGGAAGGCATCGATGGCGGTCTTCTCGACCCAGCGGCGCTTGCCGATCATCGCCGCACGCGCGCCACGGATTTCGGTGACCAGCCTCCGAAGCCGCCCCAGGATTTCTTGTTCTTCGACGCCCAGCATGCTGACTCCGCTCAACGCGCCGACCTGAACGCCGTCGACCACGCGTCGTGTCTCGAGAAAACGCGCGCACGAGCTGAGTAGATAGGTCTCACCCGGGGCATCGATTTGCGGATGCGCGTCGAGCAGACGGCGGAGCAGCGTGGTGCCCGAACGGGGGAAGCCGACGATGGCGATACCGGGCTGCTTGTGGGCGGTGGGCATGTTTGACCGTCCTGCCGGCGAATGCCGAGCTCGTTCGCCAACGCAACATCGCGAAGAGAATACGTGAAGCTCAGCCGCAGCGGCTACGATGAGGTGCTGCTCGGATTGGCGCGGGATTCGACGAACTGCAGGATCTTGGCTACGGAGTCGAAGTTATCGAGGTTCACGTCGAACGGCGCAATCTTCACGCCGCAGCTCTGCTCGATGAAAAGAATCAGATCGACCAGTGCGAACGAATCGATGAGGCTCGACGAGAACAGCGGCGTTTCTTCTTCGATCGCAGTGTCCGACAGAGCTTTCTCCTGCAGGAACTCGTAGAGCTTATCTCGAGACAGTGACATGGGCACCGTTAGGCAAGAACTAGGTTGACGACTCGATTATATCGTGCCGGCGGCACTGAGGACTAGTTTTCACGGTTGGACGATAGCCGGTCGCACATTTGCACCAAGGCTCCGCGATCGATCTTGCCGTTGGCGTTGAGTGGTAGCTCGTCGACGGCGTGGACGGCGCGCGGGACGGCGACGTCGGGCAGCTTCCCGGCCAGTTGTTGCCGGGTTTCCCGCGCGTCGACCTTTGCGGCGGCGACGAAAGCAACGATGCCGTCGGCGCCGGCTTCGGTGACCGGCCAGCCGACGGCGGCCACCGTTTCGATGCCGGTCACTTCGCGGAGCGCGGCGTCGATCTCGCCGAGCTCGATGCGCTTGCCGTGAATCTTGATTTGATGATCCACACGGCCCAGGTAGAGAAGCGGGCCGTCGGGCGTTGAGCGACAGACGCGATCGCCAGTGCGGTAGAAGACATGATTCTGTCCGGGCGGCACGACGAAGGCCGCGGCAGTCCGCTCCTCATCACGAAAATATCCCAACGCGACTTGCGGTCCGGCGACGAGCAATTCGCCGTCTGCGCCGTGTTGGACCTCGTGAAGTGACTCGTCAGCGATTAGAGTTTGCGCAGCGGGGAACGCCCGCCCGATGGGCACGACTCCGTGCCGGCTTTCAGTGGCAGCAGCTTCACGCTCGTAACGGTAGTAGGTGCAGGCCAGCGTTAGCTCCGTCGGACCGTAGAGGTTTTCGACGATGCTGTTTGGGGCGGCGGTGGCCCAGCTTTCTGCGAGTTCAGTCGTGAGTGCCTCACCACAGAACAGGCTTAGTCGCAAGTCGGGATAGGCGCCGGGTTCGAGCAAGCGAAGCCGGTGCATCAGGCGACCGACGGACGGCACCGAGAACCAGATTGTGATGGCCGACTCTTGGAGGTATCGCGCCGGCATTAACAAATCGCCCCGATCGGGGACGCAGATGCTGGCACCGGCCCTCCAGGCGGCAAACAGGTCGAACACCGACAGATCGAAGATCAGGTCGAACGTCTGCGAAAGGCGGTCTTCGGCGGTAATCTGGTAGCGATCGACGACGAAGTCGAGGAAGTGCTCGACGTTCGCGTGCGAGACCATCACGCCTTTGGGTATGCCGGTGCTCCCGGATGTGAATAGCAGGTAGGCCATCGACCCAGGGTCAACGTCGACGGGTTGCCAGGCTGTGGGCGGCTCGAGATCGTCAGATGTGACGCACTTCACTCCTTCAACCTTGTTGGCCAAGTCGTCGAGAGCCCGGCAGTCGGGTAGGAGTGCGACCTGATGGGCTGATGAATCGGTGACGACCTCGGGCAACTGCTGGAGCCCAGCTTCATCGACGATGATCGCGCGGCAACCGGAGCGATCGAACATCGTGCGATTGCGCTCGGCAGGGAGATGGGGGCTAAGTGGCACGTAGCCGTTGCCAGAGAGCAGGGCGGCCAACACGCCCGCGTATGCCGTGATCGACCGCTCTGCGAAGACGGCTACCAGTGGTGGATCGTTTGCGGGCAGCTCCCGCATCAGTGTCGCAGCAAGCGACGTAGCCCGGTCGAATAGCTGTCTGTAGGTGACCGTCGCGCCGGCAATAACCAGTGCCGGATGGTCCGGGAAACGCGCTGCCGAAGTGACGAATCCGGCCGCGATGGAGCCGCGCGGTACGCGCATTGGTGTTTAACCTTAAGTCGATGGTGCAGGCAAGCCAAGCTTGGTAGTGGACGACGAGATTTGCGCGGCGCTCCGTTTGCGTCAGCGTGGACTGTACCGTGACGGACGGCGGCATTCCAGATTTCGAAATCGCTGAGTGCGGACTCTGGGGATCTGTGGCGGTCCTGAGTTACGTCGCTGGGTTCAGTTGCCAGAGCCGATAGGTCCAGGTTGTCACGTAGACCAGGTACAACGCGTAGGGGACGACAACACTAGCCGCCGGGCGGTCGATGCGCCACAGCGCGAGGAGCAGACCGACGGCGATCGCGACGTATGGGATGAAGCTCAGCAACGCGAGCAGAAGATGATCGGTGCGAAAAAACAACAGATTCCAGCCGGCGTTCGCGGCCATCAGCGCGAGCAACAACAACAACGCGGTGCGTCGATAAGGAGCGTCTGGCGGGTGGCGGAGGACGCGAAACACAATGACGAAACACATCGCGTAGTAGAACAGGCCGATGACGATCCAGCCGCTCAGTGGCAGCGAGCCGGCGGGCAAGCGCAGCGCGTCGAAGCGCTCTTGGACCTGAGTGCCGGAACAGAGGCCTTCCACCACGGCCGCCGCGATACAAACTCCCAGCGCGATGAGAACGCGACGTGCCATGGTGCCTGTCCGCTATGGTCGGTCCATTCAGCCCTCGGCTTCGTCGACGACGGGATTGGTCAGCTTGCCGATCGGGTCGATCTCGATGGTGACCGTGTCGCCATCTTTGAGGAACACCGGTGGCTTGCGGGCCGAACCCACGCCGTGCGGTGTGCCGGTGAGAATCACCGTACCGGGCAAGAGGAGCGTGCTGCCGCTGAGGAACTCGATCAGCGTGCGCACGTCGAAGATCATGTCGTCCGTGTTCCAGTCCTGCATCACCTCGCCATTGAGCACCGTGCGAATCGGAAGATCGTTCGCATTGGGCACTTCGTCGGCCGTGAGCAGGCAAGGTCCCAGCGGCATGAACGTGGCGAACGTCTTGCCGCGACACCATTGGCCACCGCCGAACTTCAATTGCCAGTCGCGTGCGCTGACGTCATTCGCGCAGGTGTATCCCAGCACGTAGTCGAGGGCCTCGGCTTTCGAGACGTTGTGGCAGCGGCGGCCGATCACGACGGCCAACTCGCATTCGTAGTCCACCTCGTCACTGCGCAGACGGCGTGGCAAAACGATCGGGTCGTTGGGATTCTGCACCGCACTGGACGTCTTCATGAACACCAGCGGGCGTTCGGGCAGCGGGTTGTTGCCCTCGGCGGCGTGCTTTCGATAGTTCAGCCCGATGCAGAGCACATCGGTAGGCACCAGCGGCGCCAGGAGCTTGGCGACGGTGACCGTCTCGCCCGTATCGCGATGTTTCCCGAACAAGTCGCCTTCCAAGCGCGTGGTGCGACCGTCGCCGTGGTCGACGCCGAGGAGTGTTTTTCCGTCGGGATCCTGAATGCGGACGATCTTCATAGGGAGTTACCTCGATGGTGTGCTGGGCAATGGCGAGAAGGGAAACCGCTGCGCAGGTCGCTGCAGTTTGCCGTTGAAGGCGTACTCGGTATTACTGGAGTTTGAGGTGGGTTGCGGCTCACTGCGCCAAGGTGCGGGTCAGGAATCAGGGCTGTGGGGGAGCTGCGGCGACGGCCGCATCGCGCGGGACGACCGGCAGCGTGATGCCGGAGGGACGCTCTTCATCGCGATAGATGGTGACCGTCGGCACGATGTTGTCGCTGGCGTCTGGCTTGTTCGACGGGCTCAGCTTTTCATGCAACGTGAACGTCGGCCAATCGGCGCAGGCGAGCGTAACCCGTACCGAGTGCCCGCGACGAAACACCCAGGAAGTGGGATGCAGATCGAAGTGCAGCTTGACGATTCGGCCGTCGGCGAAGGGTCGGTCGACGTACTGGTCCGAGCGATAGCCGTGCCACGGCAGTTCAGGCTTGATTTCGACAGGAGGTTCACCTGTCGGGATGATCTCGTCGTTGTCATAAAGGTTCTCAAAGCCGGCGCGGTGCTGGCCTTCTGTCACCAACAGGGCCGTACCGTCCTCATCGACGTCTTCGAGATAGACGAAGAAATCACCGTAGTCGGCAGACGATGACGCCCAGAAGGTGATCAGAGGATGCCCGGTCACTTCCATGTCGGCATCCAACGGCGTTGAGGTATAGACCAGGCATTGCTCATCTTTTTCGGTGCGGATGGGCAACTCCTTGGGTGTCATGCCGTAGAGCCCGAGGTAGCGGTTGCCGCCGACCAGTCCGCCTGTGGAATAGGTGGAAGCGTGCTTCAAGTCGGCGCGGTACTCGTCACTTCCCGCAGCCGAGCGCTCGGCCGAGAGTTGCCCGCCTCCGTCGAAGAAGAGCTGCTGGTCGACCGCGCGCTCGAGCGGCCATTGCTCTTCGAATCGCCAGCCGCCGCCGTGCATCACGTAGATGGCGATGGGCGGTTCGTCGTCGATCCCGTTGTCAATTCCTATGAGATGACAGTCGAAGAAGCGGAGATGCTCGCGCCGCATCATGGTTCGCGCTTCGTCGAGCGTGTGTCCGAGCCGTTCCCAAAAAGGTCCGCCGGTGTAGTTGTGATAGCCCGGAAAGAGGGCCATCTTCTGCGGGTTCGTACTCTCCAGAGTTGAGTAAAGCTGAACGGTGCCCGTGACGAATCCATCGAACCAGCCGGCGATGTGATAGATGGGCAGGCCCCACTCTTGCACATCATGCAGACGGGACGCTGGCGCCAAAGAGTAAGCGGTGTAGCCGCCGGGACCCGTCGCATCGCTGAACATACCGATGTCGGTGTACGTGCCGAGATCGATGTTTTGTTCGTGCTCTTTGGTGGCCAGGTAGTAGTGGTGCTCTTCTCGCTGGGCGCCATCGGAGTATTGCGGCGGGAAACCGTCGTCGAGAAATGTCCCGTTTTCGTTGACATCAACGGGGACTTCGTCGGCCAGTTCACCGTCGCCGTCTTCGTCGATCACCGGTTTCGACGGACGCGAGCCCTTGTTGAGCCGCATGTTTCTCACAATGCCGGACCAGCCCTGGATGAAACCTTGAGCGTTGATCCCGCCGGGAAACGTGCCGGTGTACCCTTCCAAGAGGATGCCGGCCGGCGCGATGCACTTGAGCGCTGCCGGCTTTTGCGACGCGGTGGCCAATTGTGACCAGCCGAGATAGGACGTGCCCATCATGCCCACATTGCCGTCGCACCACGACTGAGCGGCGATCCAGTCGATCAGCTCTTTTCCGTCATCGCCGATCTGCGGCATGAAGTCGACCAGCGTTCCCGACGAAGCGCCGGTGCCGCGAATGTCGGCCACCACGCAGGCGTACCCGCGACTGGTGAAATAGCGCGCGTGGCTGGAAGTTGAATAGCGGCCCGTTTCGAGATCGATCGTGGCCCGGTTGTACGGCGTGTACTGCACGATGGTCGGGAAGCGCTCGGGGGCATCGATGCCGTCGGCGGGTTGCGTCGGCAGATAGACATCGACTGCCAAACGCGCGCCGTCGGACATGGGCGCGTAGTGCGACGTGACGTCGACGTCCCCGTAGCTGCCGGTGTTGGCATCAGCAAACTGGAAAGGTCGCATTGTCGCGCCGTCTTCTGCATATGTGGCGCCGGGCCAGAAGACGAGGCACAGGGCGACAACTCCGCTGATTGCGAATTGTGTACGAGTCATCAATCGGTTCCTGCTCGGCATACCACGTTGACTGCCCGGAGCGGAGAATCGCTCGACGCGTCCGGCTTCGACCGGCGTCCGACATGATGACCGAAAAGCCTGGGCGATGCCACGACCCTAGCTGCGGACACTGCGACTCGACGGCGCGACCAACCGGGTCACGCACTTGAGTAACGCGACGCAATCTGGCGGGTAGTGGGAATACGTGAGGAAGCGGAACGCCCGGGATCGCGCTTGAGCGACGGAGCAACACGGCCCTAGTCGACGCCGACGTTGCTTTCGATCTGCCGAGCCTGGTCGCTCACGCCGAACGAGGCGCCGGGCAAGAGTGGCTGGCGATCGGTAGCGGTTGCGCTGGGCTCGCGAACGGGCAGCGCCGGCGCGTTGGAATGCCACGTGTGACAACCGCAGAATGACGAGAGCGTCGCAACAAGAATGACTGCTGACGCGAGCCAGCGTCCGGCAGTGGCGCGTTCGCCGTTTGCCAATGTCGGGCAGTGTGCAACTCGTGGCTTCATGGCTCAGACGCCGCAGCGATGCTGGGGCGCTTGACAGACTCGGCGGCGGGGCGGAGTGTGCCAAATGCGTCGACTCGCGCCCAGATCAGTTGTCTGCGGCCGCCGTATCCACCACGATTGGGGGACTCGTCGCTTGGCCGCGACGGGCTGCCACAGCGAACGAAGCAATCCGCCCCATGAGCCTCGAGGAGCAGCATTCGGTGCTCGACATCTTGGTTGTGGCTCCTCATCCTGATGACGCTGAGCTGGGCATGGCGGGCACGATCGTCCGCTGCCGGGAGGAGGGGCAGAAGATCGGCATCCTCGACCTGACCGATGGCGAGCCGACGCCGCACGGTTCGCGCGCGACGCGGCAGCGCGAAACGGCTACCGCGAGCGAAGTGCTGGGCGTCCAGTGGCGTGAGAATCTTGGGCTGACGAATCGCAGTCTGGAGGCCACGCTCGACAATCGTCGCGAGTTGGCCGGCGTGTTTCGCCGCGTGCGACCGCGGTGGTTGTTCGCACCTTTTTGGGTTGATGCGCATCCGGACCACACCGCTGCGACGCAACTGGTCGAAGCCGCGCGGTTTTGGGCCAAGCTCTCGAAAAGCGACCTGCCCGGGGTGCCGCACTTTCCCGAGCGCATCTGGTACTACTGCTGCGTGCACCTGCCGCAGGCGATTCAGCCGGCCTTCATTGTTGACATCAGTCGGCAGTGGGAGGCCAAGCAGGCAGCGCTTGAGTGCTATCACAGCCAGTTTGTGGCGGGCCGCGAGGCGCTCGAACCGGGCTTCATCGAACGGCAGCGGGAAGCGGCCGCCTATTGGGGCTCGCTGATCGGCGTGCGCTACGGCGAGCCCTTCGCCAGTCGGCAGCCTGTTGGACTGACGGGACTCGGCACGCTCGTCTAGCGGCGCGAACAAGATTTCGTTCGCGCAAGCTGGAGAAACTTTGCCGGTCCTGCCGATAAGGGAGCCGGATGGCCACAGTCTGCGCCGGGCAGACTGCTGGCGCTGGCGTGTGAACCGCAGGGGGGACTTCGCGGGCACGGTGCCGAAACTTCATGGCGCGCGGGCTGACGATACTCCTGCTGCTGTCGTTCTCGGGGTGCGGACTGCTACCGGTCCGGCGCACGCTGCCGGTCGTGCACAACCCATTCCCGCAGTTCACCAAGGTGGCCATCGTCCCGTTTTTCAACCAAAGCGCTGAGCCGACCGTCGACGGTCGGCAGTTTGCAGAGGCCTATTTCGCCGAGCTGCAACGGATTCCGGGCTTCGAGGTGACGCCGGTCGGTGTGGCCGACACGGCCGTTCACCAGTACCGCTCGTATCTCAACGATCTACAGTCGCCCGACGATGTGCGACGTTTGGCGCAACTGCTGGATGTCGACGCTGTCGTGATCGGCGCAGTCACTGACTTCAGCGAGTACTACCCGCCGCGGCTGGCGCTGCACGTGGAGTGGTACGCTGCGAACCCGTGCTTTCATCCGGTGCCGCCGGGCTACGGATTGCCCTGGGGTACACCCGACGAGAAGGAGATTCCGCCGTCGGTCGTGTACGACGCCGAGCACGCGATGGCGCGGACCTTCCTGAAAGGCGCGACGCCGAAACCTCCGGTGCATTTCAAGGGCTCAGGACCGGGTGCGGATCATGGTAGGGCGAGCGCGCCGGGCGATGCGGCAGGACCGTCGTTGCTGCAACCAGAAGCGGTGCGCGATAGCGACGCTGCGCCGCCGCAGGGAAGCGGTCCCCGACAAATCGCGCACCTTTCAGGTAGTACAACCGCGCCAGGCGATGCGTCGCATGAAACCCTTGCCGTCGGTATCGAGGCGACTGCAAGCGCGCCATGTTGCGATGATGGCAGCGCCGCGCACGCTGCGATGCACGAGCCGCTGTCGATGCCACCGTGTCGCGCGAGCAACGATCCCGTGCTTCGTCATACACGCGTATATCACGGGCATGACGGCGATTTCACCGCGCTGCTAGTCGACTACCTTGCGTTTCGCGACGATGCGCGCACGAACGACGTGCGCGGATACCTGCAACGCAAGGAAGACTTCATTCGCTTTTGTTGCTTCCTACACATCAGCGAAATGCTCTCTGCGCGGGGCGGCAACGCCGAAACGCGAGTGTTGTGGTTGTGGCCCGGCAACCGATAACACCACTGACGCGTCGAGCGCAGAGTTGCCGTAGTTTTCGTCATCAGTGCAGGGCGCCAGCAAGGCGCAAGCGGAGCAGGAGGGCCGTCGCCGTGAGTCAGGACATCAACGTGTTGGCACTTGTAAAGGGCTCCGAGCGCTACGTGTTTTTGTACGACGACGCGAGCCGTGCCGAGACGCTGCGGACGTTGGGTCGCTACGCTTCGAATCCCGATCTGAGCTTCACCTGGTACGACGCGGCCGTGTTGAGCCAGAAGATTCGTCAAGAAGCGCCCTCGTCGATGCCTCCCGCACGATTCACCCTGCCGCTGCCCACGGACCGCGACGATTCTTAGTCGCCCTGCGCGCATGCGGCGGCGGAGTCCGCATGCTCCTCGTGCTCGACCACTGCGGTGAGCCCAACCTCCCAAGCAACGACGAAGCGACGTACGGCGCCCTCGGGCCGTCGTCGCACTGCGCCTCCGAAGTTGTCGGCGGCCATAGCGCGGTTTCTCCGCTATCAAGAGGTGGAGCGGAATGCCTCGCCGCTGACGATCAAGAGCTACCGCGAGGACCTCACCGGACTCCAGCGGCATTTAAGCGAGAACGGTGGCGGGCGAGCGCCGGGCATCGGCCAAATAACCCCGCTTGACCTGCGCGGCTATTCGGCGAGTCTGCACGAAGCGGGGTACGCCAAGAGCACGATCGCGCGGCGGTTGGCTTCGCTGCGGAGCTTCTTTCGCTTCTGTATGCGGGAAGGTTGGGTCGATGCCAATCCCGCGCGGCCGCTACGCAATCCGCGCAAGCAGCGGCGGCTGCCGCACTTTCTTTCCGACGAACAAATCGGCCGCCTGCTGCGCGCGCCGCGGGCCGATACAGCGCTAGGTGTGCGCGATCGGGCGATTCTGGAGACGCTCTATTCGGCGGGATTGCGCGGGAGTGAACTGGTGGCGCTGAGCGACGGTGATCTCGATTTGGCCGACGGCATCGTGCGCGTGCAGGGAAAAGGACGCCGCGAGCGGTTGGCGCCGATTGGATCCCACGCCAGTCGCGCTTTGCGCAACTGGCTGGCGCGGCGCGAACTCGATCCGCGGGGGCCCGACGGCCGCAAGGCGCCGCTGTTCGTCAACAGATTCGGTCGCCGGCTGACTACCCGCAGTGTGGCACGAATGTTGGAGAAGTACATCGCGGCGAGCGGGCTCGATGAGCGGACGTCGCCCCATACGTTGCGGCACAGTTTTGCCACGCATCTGCTCGATCGCGGGGCCGACATTCGCAGCGTGCAGGAATTGCTGGGACACAAGAGCCTGGCCACAACACAGATCTACACGCACCTGTCGACGGCCAGCCTGCGTGCGGCGTACGAAAAGGCGCATCCGCGCGCACGGTAGAGCGTGAGAAGTGATCTGCCGGCTTCAGACGAGCTTCTTACGCACGGCCCACACGGCGGCCTGAGTGCGATCGGTGGCGTCGATCTTGCGAAGGATGTTCTGCACGTGCTCTTTGACCGTCTCGACTGAAATGTCGAGCGAACGCCCGATCTCCTTGTTGCTCAAGCCCAAGGCGATGTGCCGCAGAACTTGGGTTTCGCGCTTGGTTAGCGATAGCTCGCCTTCATCGATGGGCTGGGTCGTTTCCATTGCCCCGGCCACTCGCTGGAGTTCGTCGGACGGCGAAGACGGTTGTCCGCTGGCTACAGCACGGATGCTGTCGAGCAGCTTCTCCCGAGGGCTTCCTTTGAGCAGATAGTCGTTGGCCCCCAGCGCCAGCGCGCGAGCCATGTAAGTCGGGTTCTCGTAGGTTGAGAGCATGACGACCGGCATGTCGGGCATGGCGGCACGGAGGCTCTCCAACGCCGTGAGACCATCGCCCTCGGGCATGCGAATGTCCATCAGGACGACGTCGGGCTGCGTCATCTCGGCCAGTCGCACGGCTTCGTCGCCATTGCTGGCTTCGGCGACGATTTCAACGTCCGATCCTGAGAGCAGCGTAATCAGACCACTGCGCACGACTTCGTGATCGTCCGCGATCAGTACCTTGACGCTCATATGCGCTTTCCTCCCGGGCAGCTTCTCAAAGCCGACGTGTCCGGCGCGCCGTGGCGACGCCGTGCCGTGCCCACACTTTCAAACACGCCGACGGATCGGCAGGCCGCTTTCTCTGCTTCCGGAGGAGCAACGCTCGCAGCCGATGCTGCGTAATGGCCGTTTCGGCATCACGCGGCTTATCGTCGAGTGAACTATCGAATTGTTTTCGGTTTGCCAACTGAATTCGGTCTGCGACCCCGGAGGTCCGACCGATGTTAAGGCAGCCGATCAATTATCGTCGGGCGTCGAGCGGCAGGCAAGCATGGCGGTTGCAGCGGATGCAGCAAGCCTGACAGGGGCGACTCGCGAGCAGGCCCACAGTCCGGTCGTGCGCCTTGTCGGATTCAGCACGATGATGGTGGTCCTGCTGAGGTTGAAGATCGCGCACGATGGCTGTGAACGCCTACCCGGGTCACTCTCGAACGGTCGCATCGCTGAGATTCCTGCCTGACTGGGCGCCACGACGTGCGCAGGTCGAAGGCGCGGGTCTGACAGATCGCAATCGCTCTCATCTCAGCATGTCGCCCGAGGTTGGCGCGTTGACTAGCTGCACCGGGTGACGTAGATGATTGGCGACAGGACCGTTTGTCGAACCCTGTCGGTACGTGAACCGAGTGCGGTTCGGGTACTGACAAAACGACCGGCTGTAACGTTTGAGCCGATCCGTGGGGTGTCGACCCGGTAGACACGCGCCCGGCGGACCGACGGTCCTCCTCCCCCTCGCTGCGGCGCTTGTCGATCGCGGACTGCGCGGTCGCCGGACGAATTGAGATCGTCGAAGGGGGGAGAAGATGCAACCGGGCTCGCTGCTGTTGGTCGATGACGATCGACACATTCTCGATTCGATGGCGCTTTGGCTGCGGGAACAGGGCTACCGCGTCGACACGGCGCTGAACTGTAGCGAGGCTCGCCAGGCGCTCGTCAAGCGGCCTTATGACTTGCTGCTGGCTGATATCTCCTTGCCCGACGGCGATGGCCTGGAGCTGCTCGCGCACACACGAGCCGAATATCCGCAGACTACGGCGATCATGATCAGCGGATATGGCACCGTGGAGTCGGCCATGGAGGCCATCCGCGGGGGCGCCTTCGACTATCTGACCAAACCGCTGATCGACGAAGAACTGCACATGGCCATCGAGCGGGCCCTAAGTCAGCGGGCCGTGCTGCAGGAGAACCAGAACCTCAAGCAGCAGCTCGATCGCCAGTTCGGTCTCGAGAACATCGTCGGTCGCGATCCGCGGATGGCGAAGGTGTTCGACGTTATCGACAGCGTGGCCGATACGCGGGCGACCGTGCTCATCACCGGGGAGAGTGGCACCGGCAAGTCGCTCATCGCGCGGGCCATTCACCGCTCGAGCGGCCGTCGGGATCAGCCGTTTGTCGAGGTGGCCTGCGGGGCGCTGCCCGAGACGTTGCTCGAAAGCGAGCTGTTCGGCCACGTGGCGGGTGCGTTCACCGGCGCGACGGGGGACAAAGTCGGCAAGTTTCTCCAGGCCGACGGCGGAACGATCTTCCTGGACGAGATCGGCACTTCGAGCCAGGCCTTACAAGTCAAGTTGTTGCGCGTGCTGCAAGAGCTGCAGTTCGAGCCGGTGGGCGGCACCAAGACGCACAAGGTCGACACGCGGGTGATATTGGCCACCAACGAGGATCTGGCACAGTTGGTAGAGCGTGGCGAGTTCCGCCAGGATCTTTACTACCGCATCAACGTGATCAACATCGAACTACCGCCGCTGAGAGAGCGGATTTCCGATATCCGTGCCCTGACACAGCACTTTCTGGAGCAGGTGTGCGACGACTGCGGGCGCCGCGTACACGGCTTCGGCGATGAAGCCCTGCAGGCGCTGGAGCGGTATCGCTGGCCCGGCAACGTGCGTGAGCTGCAAAACGTGATCGAGCGCGCCGTGCTGCTGGGCAAGAGCGACACGGTCACGCTGGAAGACCTGCCGGCCGAAGTCATCTCGACTGCCGGAGTGGTGCAAGAGGCGGTCGGGTCGCGGACGCTGAAAGAGGCACTGGAAGGTCCGGAGCGGCAGATCATTCTCGAAGTGCTGGAGCGGTTCAACTGGAACCGTCATCAGACGGCCGACGCGCTGGGCGTCAATCGGACGACGCTCTACAAGAAGATGAAGCGCCTGGGGCTCGACGAAGATCGCTACGCCGCACGCCGCTAGAAAGCGCGACCGTTGCGGTCGCATCGTCACGGCAACACCTATGCGAACGCGGCCCGCAGCTCGCCCATGTAGCGGGGGCAGGCCGTGCGGGGATCTTCGTCCTCTTCGTACTCCAGGACCACATAGCCGCGGTAAGCGGCATCGCGAAGTATCGAGGCCAGCCGCTCGAAGTCGGTGGGTGCTGGCTCGCCGCGGCCGGGCCGAATGGCGACTTTGACTTGCACGTTGATCGCGTAGGGCGCCAGCTTCGCCAGATCGCCGTAGATGTCGTCGCTGTAGAAGTTGCCCGTGTCGAGGTTCACGCCGAACCAGGGGCTCTGCACGTCGTTGACCAGCGCGAGCATCCCTTCGACGGTGGTCGTCAAACCGCCGTGGTTTTCCAGCGCCAGGTGAATGCCAAACTCTCCGGCATACGCGCAACATTCTTCGATGCCCTCGACGGCCAATCGATGTGCGTCCTCGGGCGATTGATGCGGCTTGGTCTCGCCGGAGAATATGCGAATGACCGGGGCCCCCAGTACTGACGCCCGCTCGATCCAACGTTTGACGCCTTCGATCTGACCGCGTCGCACCTCGCCGGGAGGGTCGCAGAAGTCGTTGCCCACGGCGGTTCCGGAGACGTCGAGCCCCATCCGAAAACAATGCCGTTTGAGACCGCAGAGATACTCTGTGGTCGGTTCCGGGGGGAAGTAGTACGACGTGAGCTCGGTGCCTTCCAGGCCCATCGCCGCGCAAACGTCGACAAAATCGTCGAGCATCATCTGCGGCTCGCGCCCGGTGAGCAACTCGCGAAAGCTGTACGCCGCCAGGCTGAACTTGAACTTCTCGCCCGACTCGCGCTGGACCGGATCGATGGCCACTGCCGCGCACGGCGCTGCGGCTCCCAAGGCTGCGGTGCCCGCAACGATGGCCGAGCGTTTCAGGAAACTTCGACGATCGTGCGCGATGTTGGGCATGGAACGGTCCTTGGCCTCGTGGGGTCGGCGAGCATCGAGCGCTGGATGCATCCAATTGTGCACGAGGACGCGCGAAGACAGCAAGCACGCAGAGCGCTCGCACGGTCGAAAACGCTCGGTCCGCGCGGAAGGCAAACGGCGCTCTCGCGCTCTCAGGCAGGGGCCGGAGTGCGACGTCGTGAGCCCTGACGCTCAGCCGTTTCCGACGTCAGATCCTCTCGGGATGCGCGAAGCATCCCTCGCCAAACTTCAGGTGAGATGTAAGCCAGGGATGCGAGGATGAGAGCCGCCGCGAACGACAGGTTGCCGGTCAGTGGAGCCAGCGAAAGCCACGCAACCCAGGCTGCGGTGAGCGCTAGTGGCCGGGCCAGCGGATTCCAGACCAGCACCACGAACGCCAATTCCGCAGCGACGACGTAGTGCGTCCAGGCGTTGTAGACCAAGGGCCGCTCACGCAGGGCGGCCGTGATATCGACCAGCGGCGCCGAGGGCGTCGCGGCCAGCCACCAGACGGCCTCGCCGACCCACCAGGCATCGCCGCGCAGCTTGGCCAGTACCATCATCAGCACGGCTGCAGCGAAGTGTACCTGAATGAGACGTGTGGCCACGGTTGCCGTCCAACTCATCTCGGGCCCACGGTGCTCATCGAATGCAGGCGTAGCCGCACGGCGCCGCGCACGCCACGCATCCAGCGAGAGTGCGGATCCGCTGGGGCCCAAGCACAGGTAGAACAGCACCATGCACAACAGCGGCTCGAACTCGCTGTCGAGAATCGAGCCGCGGTGGATGTAGGACAACATCGCGAGGAGCGTGAGCACGGCCGTGATGCGAGTGAACAGGCCCACCGTAAACAGCAGGGCGACGATAATTGCGATGGCGTGCACCGCGTAGAGCTCGGCCGACAGGTGCAGGTACTCTAGATAAGAAAACGTCGTTTCGTTCACCATCCGGAACTGGTAGGCCAGCTCCGGAGTGAGCAGCCCAGCCTCGGCAAACCACCTGACGAGATCGGGCGTGTAGGTGAGCAGCGTGTAGACGGCGAGCAAACCGGCACCGATTCGCAGCACCGCAAGGCCGATCGGGTCGCGCGGCGCGAACCAAAAGCGGTTCCAGCCGTTACCGAGGCGTTGGACGAATTCGCGGAAGTAATTCCCCATGCGTCGGCTCAGCCTCCTTGGGAGTCGTCCGAGGGTTCGGCTGCAGCACCGGCGGCGGGCGCGGTGGTGCCGAGATCGGCACGCTTGAGCAATGTCACTTCGTCGTCCGATACGAGAATTCGTGCCTCGTAGATCGTTTCGAAATAACGAGCGTTGTCGGGGTCCGCGACTTCCGGGTTAACGGATTGAGCTTCGGCCGGGCTCTGGAAGTAATGGCGACGAATGCGGATCGTTCCACCGGTGGCTTGATGCTGGTCGACCAGCCGCGCCGCAATCGCCTGGGGCAACAGCGCCTCGGCGTTGTCGTCGCCGACGAGTCCGGCAGCCCAGAAAGCGATTTCGCGGTGTCGAATGCGCCGCTGAGGTGGCCAGATGTTCTCGGCCGGTAATGTAATTGCGGGCGGTGCGTCGCCGGCGGTTTCGAGTTCGACCTCGATCGTGTGCGCCGCGTCCTCCGGTGCGCCCTGCGTCAGGGCGAAGGCGTACGACTGGTCTTGCGCGATGAGTTGCAGCCAGTCGATCACCAGAGGTGTACCGCGCATCCGCCCCAACAAATCTGAATAGCGGATGTCGCCGTCGACCGTGGGCGACTGGGCCACGCCGGAAGTCATCGCGATGGCAACCGCCATCAAATGGATGAACAGCAACAAGCTGACGCCCGTTCGGATGCCCGCATCCGGGAGCCCAGGTAGTTCCGGCAGCGGAGTGTCGTCGGGTTGGTCCATCGGCGCGCGAGGCAATTCAAGAATGGCGGCGCGCTTGCTGGAATCGCCGCTGGGCAGCGCGCTTCGGCCCGGTGAAAAAATGCCACCTGGGTGCCTTTTGTCAACCGCGCAGCAGCGTCGCATCGTGCGCACGAAACGGTCAGCGGCCGAGAGTTCGGCATAAACAGAAAAAGCCGGATCTCCCTGTTGGGAGACCCGGCATCAGGTCGTTCGCGTTGTCGACCGCCGTACACGTCACATGTCAGGCAGTCTGGCTCAGCAGCAGTTTACCGACGGAAGTGAACCGTGCGGAAACCGAACTGGGCGCGCTCGTAGGCCGGAGCCGAAGCCTGCGGAGCAGGAGCTTCAGTGGCCTTCTCCTCTTCAGGAGCGGCCTCGGCCGGAGCGGCTTCCAAAGCACCACCGCAACCGTGGCAATGCGAGGCGTAGCAACCGCCGTGGCAACCATTGCAACGGCCACGGCAACGGTTACGACCCATGCAACGGCTACGACCCATGCAACGGCTGCGACCGCTACAACGGCTGCGGCCACTGCAGCGCGAGCGACGACCGCTGCAACGCATGCGGCGACCACCGCAATCGCAAGCCGACGCACAACCGCCACAGTCACCTGCACAGGCATTGCAGCCGTTGCAACCGTGACCGGCGTAGGCGGTCTTCTCACCGCCCATCAGGGCGATGCCGACCATCGCGAAGAAGATCGCGATGCCCAAAACGAGAACTCGGTTCATCCTAAGTCCCTCCTCACAACAAGTACCGGAGCGTAATTACGACTACGTCACAACCGTCTCGGCCCGCGATGCCCATCCGCCGCGACGGCAGCGACGTGGGTCCTCATTCGAATCCGCGCACCCGGTGGGGCTGCTAGCGCCGAAGTCACATACTCCAGCGGATTACGCAGTTTTTGCCGGTCACGCAGAGTAGGCCGCCAAGGTAGCATGGACCAGATCGTTGTCAAGCGTCAAGCTGTCAGACTGAGAAGACTGAGTAGCTCGGACAATCTAGGATGGAGGCCCGATTGTCTAACAACCGTAGGTCAAATTCAACGCCCTGCCACCGGTGGGGAACAAAAAATGGCAAGGCTGATACGGCATCAGCCTCGGACGCGGCAGAGTGCCGCACCCCGTCCTCTCGAGCGGCGCAGCGCCGGGCCGGACGCTTGATGAACAGCGTCTCTGGCGAGGCACACCTGCGGCCAACGGCCATCCCTTGTGGTGGCCGATTTGCTGGAGAGTGGGGTTGCGCGAGCGCAAAAGAGTGCGCCGCGGGGCGAAGCGACTCAGCGGTCGGGATTTCGCATTGCGCCACTGGCTGGCCGGCGCGTAACACCGGCGCACGCCGAAAACGTCCGTCGACAGAGATGGCATAAGCCGGTTGCGGCCGGCTGTCGCTCGAGTATTACTGGCGGAGCGTTTCGCCAGCCGCGTCTGGCTGCTGGGCCTGCCGCTGGGCTTCCATCATGCGACGCTCGATTTCCTGAGCAGCCAACTCCTGCTTGCGGAGCATGTCCTCAGGATCTTCGAAGTTGAGAAACAGCGGCGGCTCCTCGGGGAACAGCCGCGCGCCCATGCCGGCGATGCGCCAACCTTCGGGTTCCCGCCGCAACATCCACACCAGCGTATCGGTGTGCGGTTGACCGGTTTGATCAATGTCCGTCCATTGCGAGGCGACGTGCGCGCCGCCGTCGGCGACTTGCTCAACGTCCAGAACCTCGAAGCTGGCCGTGTCGCTGCCGGGCGGCGCGACTGCGATGTCGTACTCAGCAGTCTTCTCACGGGCAAGCGGTGTGAGTAGCTGTTCTGCCGTTGTATGGTCGCCGTCTTTGACCGCCTGCAGAAACTCGCGGACGGCACCATCGGGAGTCGCGCCGATTTGCGGTGTGCTGGAAGTCGCATTCGCGGTGGGAGTGCTTTCCGAGCTGTTGCCACAGGCGGACAAACCGCACATCGCCAACGCGGCGACGATCAGCAAAATGTTGCGTACCATGAAACCGGTCTCCTTCCCCAGTCAAGCGCGGACATCCAGTGTCGCGCTGTTGGATTCTTAGACGGCCAACCATGGGCTCAGCCGAAACGATTCGACGCCAGCACCGTGGTTTGCGGGGCGAATGGTTGCAAGATCGCCGCGGCCAGTCAATACGAGCGCGGAAGCAGCAAGCAAGCGTCGAGATGTCGGTGATCCGTATAGGGTGCACGCTGTCAGAGGCTGCTAGCGAGTGTCGGGGGCGGCGCTGTTCAGCCGGCGCCGAGCCCGCGGTCGAAGGCATCCTGCTCGCGGTGATAGAGAGCCAGGGCAGCCTCGAAGGTCGCGCTGGAGATAGTCCACACAGGCTGGTCGTCGGTGTGGGCATTGCAGTGCGCGGTGAGCACTTGATACATGAACTTGAAGAGGTGCCGCGGTACGCGCAGGCTGCGGAGCACTTCGATCAGCCGCCGTTCGCCGACTTGATCGTCGAACAGGTCGCAGAGTTTCGGTTGGCGGCCATCGGCGGCACAAGCTTGTAGTCGGGCATTGGCGATGTCGTAGAGGGCTTCGCCGCTCCAATGCAGCGAGCGAACCAGATTCTGCTTGTCCAGCCGCGCCCGCTGGTAAAACTCGCGATCTTCGCGGTCGATGTGGTGGGCCAGCTCGATCGGCAGCAGCAGCTTGAAGCCCATCCCAGGGTGCTTGAGCAGTTTGTTGTCCAACAGCGGCCAGATCAGGGCCCGCATCGGTTCGGCCTGACCGTTCACCAGCGTCGGCTCATCGACGCGGTCGACGAGCACGAAGGTGCCGGAGTAACCCAGCGCCTTGAGCAAGGCCAGGTACTTGTTGAGCATCTCGTAGCGGTCGTCGGAACGCTCGCGCGTAGGCAGCGGCTGGCCGCTCAGTTCTTCGTTGGTGAACCGGGCCAGGACCCGCCGCAGGCTGTTGGCGTCGTGAGCAACCACGCGTAACTGCCGGGTAATCGCCAGCGCGCGAAAGTAGCGGTTCGCGGCCCGCCAGAGCCAGGGGATCCACCCCGCCGCGACGAAGACATAGGGCCAGGGTGAAGAGAGCCACTCCCAGGTGCGTTGCGAGACGTACTGGCTGATCAGCACACCGGCGACGGCCAGCGTGATGAGCAGGCCCAACGCTTGGGCCCAGTGCGAACGCCACGTGTGGTAGTGCAACCGGCGGCGGAGTCGGTGCCAGCGAGTCGTGAAAGGTTCGGCCAGCGACTGGTCGTAGCAGGCTGCCAAGAGTAGAGCATCTCGGGCTTGCAGGCGATCGAGACGTTTGGCCCGTAGACGCGTGGCGTCGAGTGCCCCCGGCGCGGGATCGGCGTCCGAGAGAACGGCATCGACCAATTGCGTCGTGCCCAGCGTGAGAATCGCATCCATGTGATCCCACAACTTCCACTGGGCCAGCATGCGGTCCGGCCGCCGTTGCCGCACAGGTAGCTTGTCGCGAAACCGATCGAGAAAGGGATTGAAGTCGTCGTACTGGATGACGTGCAGTTTGCGATCGGGATGCGTATCGTTGAAACGCTTCACGTGCTGCACGATTTGCAGCCGCAGGGCGGTCTTGCCGGCGCCCTTCTCACCGAACACGATGGCGGTGGCAGGCTCGGTCGGATCGCCAAACACCTTGTCCCAGGCGGGGTGGAAGGTGCCTGAGATGCAAAACTCCTTGAACACCAGATCCGTTTGTGCGTCTTCGTCGACGAACGGATTGGTGCGGATGCCGTGATGTTCGAGGAGCGACTGGATCTTCATGGCAAAGGCCGGCGGCCGGCATCCTTATTGCGCGACGAGACCCAAGCTGTGCCGGCGTCCGTTGGCCGACAGTTGTGCGAGCGACTCTGCTTTGTCGTGCACAGTGTTACCCTGCGCGGTGCCTGATCGCCAAGGAGCCTGCACGCTCGCCGAGAATCAGCGGGCCTTCAGACCGTCAATCATCTCCTCGAATGCTTCCGCGTTGTCGGCGACGGTCTTTTGGGGGCCATAGAACTTGATGTAGTAATTGCCCCCTCGGGTGGCGACGATTGCGGCCAGCATCCGATAGTCAGTTCGCTCGACCGCCGGCGCCATTGGGCCTCGCCGATCGAGATAAGTGCCGGAGATGTCGACCAGGTGGACGTCCTGACCGGCAATCTCGCGTTCGTCGATTTGAGCGGCCTCGGCGCTCGAGCTGCCGTCGGGCTGCTTGAACTGACCGTACCAGCGATCGAGATTCGCTTCGATCGACCCGCCGGCCATCATCACCGTCACGCGGCCGTCGGTTTCGTCACCCTCTGTGGCGGGCACGGCGAACTCATGCTCGATGATCCGCACTCGTGGCTGTTTCTTTTCCCAATTCGCCGGCGCGGTCATGACGAATCCGCCGATTTCGACTGGCGCGCCCTCGTCCGGCTCGGACGCCTGCGCGCCGATGGGGGCGAGACAGGAAAAAACGGCCAGCACTGCGGCCAGATGTACGCAACCTATCAAACGGTGCCTCATCGACGGCTCCTCGTTGTTCGCGTGTGCGCGTTGCCGCGCCAAAACAGTAACCAGCTTGCGATCATCACCTTGCGCGGAGAGTCTACTGCACGCTCGAGGCGGCCGCTAGCGGCGCAGCGCGCCGTTCAGCGACTTCTAACCGCTGCGCAGTGCGAAAACCGCCAGTGCGGCCGCGAGCGCGATCACTGCGAAAACCAGCGCCACCAGCGATGTCAGGCTTCTTTGTTGCTTGCGGCGGCGCCACGCTGCCAGCTCGGCGGCCGCCTTGGCGGCTTCGCTTCGCGGGGCGTCCGAGTCGAGAATCGCCGCGGCCGATTCATAGTCGTTTTCGACAAGTTCCTCATCGACTGCGGGGGGCGTGGGGGGGCGTACGTCGTTTCTTGGCCCGGCGGGTTGCCGTGGTGCCGGAGGCGGTGGTGGCGGCGAGGGCTGTTGCCCAGCGAGCTCGATGAAAACTGCGGACGCGATCCGCCACTCGGACCAACCTTGCCGCCAGACCATACTGTCCGGGGAGATTCGCCCTTCGTTCAACCAGCGGCGCATCATCCGACCGGCAGCCGGACCGTATTGCGTGCCGCTGGCGTGCTGCACGAACCAGCTCGCTTCCCCGGCTGCAGCAAGCGGGTCGTGCGCCGCACTTGTGGACTGACTCTGTGTCTCGTCGGCGTACTCGACGAGCTGGCTCACTTCATCGTCGTCGACTTGCCCACCCCCGCCGGCTGCGGCGGTCTTGGCCTTGCTCGAACGGCGCTTGGCTGCTGGATCGGATGTCTCGGGAATCAGCAGTCGCTCGCCACACTCTGGACAGCGCCCCTTTTTGCCCGCCAAGAAAGCCTTGACGTGCAGGCGATGTCCATTGGGGCAGAAGAAGCGGATGCCCATGAGTCGTGGCGCGGCTTATCGTCCGCCGTGATTCTGACGAGACGGTTGCCGCGCTGCTGGTCCAGCAAGAAATGGCTCTGTTCCGAACGCGTCGCGGCCGTCGAGCTGCTGACCCTCCGCAGAGCGACGACCGTCTTTGCCTGTGCCACCATTATAGCGGACAACTAGGCGATTCCCGCTTCACTAGCTGAAGATACGGCCCGGCGGCCCGGAATCCACCGCGAGCGGGACGTCAGGAGCATATGGCTGGCCGGTTCACAACGGTCGCGAAAGCAGGTGGTCGACGCCGACGACCGCTCTGGATTTTCATCAGCTCAGCGCCAGCTCATCGTCGACCGTTTCCGGTTCGTGACTGGTATTCATCGAGTCGGCCGGCACCATGCGTCGCGCGTCGCGATCCCAAGCCATCATCCGGCCACTGCGCCAGGATTCGTTGGCCATGCAGACCGAGAGTACGCCGGCGAGCCCGAGTTCCACCGGGCAGTTAAGCGGCTCGCCCTCGCGCAAGTGCCGCTGCAAGTTGCCGTGGTGCAGCTCGATGTCTTCGCCGCCGGCCTTCTCGTGAGTGGCGAGCACGCGGTCGTCCTTGTCCTTGGCCACCCAGCCACTGCGGGTGAAATACAGCGTGCCGCGGTAGCCGCGAATCAGGTGGTCGATGCCCACGCGGTTGCTCATCGTGCCCAGCACGTAGACCGTCATGCCGCGCGGGTACTCGCAAATCATCTCGAAATTGTCGGGCAGATCGCGGCCGTCGGGCCATTGCCAGATGCCGCCCATCCCCACGACGCGACGCGGAGCGCCGAGTTTGCAGGCCTTCAGGATGCGCGTGATACGGTGGATGAAGAGATCGGTACAGATGCCGCCCGAGTAGGCAGCGTAGTTGCGCCATTCGAAGTAGTGGTGGGGATTCCAATCGATCGCCGGCGCGGTTCCCAGCCAGGTGTCCCAATCGAGGTCGGCGGGCTGCGGCTCATCGTCGCTAAGGTCCGGCCGTCGCCACGGTCCCTGCTCTCCATAGCGGCGAACGTATTCGATCTGCGCTTGCACGACTTGCCCGATGACGCCCTCGTCGATGGCTTTGGCGGCGCGGGAGTAGCTGTCGTCGGACATCGATTGCACGCCGACCTGCACCGCGATCCCGGTTGAGCGTTGCCGCTCGAGGACCTTCAGCCCTTGCTCGATCGTGTGCGTCAGCGGCTTCTCGCAGTACACGGCTTTGCCCGCGTCCAGGGCGTCGAGCGTGATCTGCGCGTGGGAGTGTTCGGGCACGGCCACAGTGACGTAGTCGACCTCCGACAAATCGAGCACGGCGCGATGGTCGGTCAGTGCGCGGCCGCCGAGAACTTCGGCGCCGGATTCGGCGCGGGTCTTCCAGACGTCGACCACGCCGACGGGATTGAGATTGTTCGGTTCCGTGAGCTTCTTCAAGGCGCGAATGTGCCCGCCGCCCATTCCACCCGCGCCGATCACGGCCACGCCGAGCCGCTCGTTGGCACCGAAGATGCGACCGTAACTGGCGGCCGTCCAGGCGACTGACGTCGCGGCCACTCCGCCGGTAGCCAGAAAGCGGCGACGCGTGTGCGGTTTTTTCGGAAGCGGCGAGGCAGGCTGCATGGGGCGAGTCTCCTGGCTACTGCGGCGGGCAGGACAGTTGGCGCGTTTCGCACGGTTCGCGAGCGGTGCCGGCGGGCGAACGCGCCTGTCAGCCGAACAGGCATCGACCGCGATTTCCACGGGTGTCAGGCTAGCCGGACCGCCGCAATGCGGCAAACACGCGACCGCAGCGACGGCGGCCGAACTGGATTTTGCCAACTCAGACCGATAAAATCAGCCTGTTGAAGAATCTGGCAAGTCGTCGGAGCTGGCGGCCGATTCGCCGTCTGGGCGACTTTTGAGTGTCAAGGAGAAGGGAGACGCGTTCATGGGTCTGCGCGGAACAAGTCTCGTGTTGGCGCTGGTTGCGATTTCCGGCTTCGTCGCTCTGAATGCGACCGCAGCCGAGATCCAAGGTGAGTATCTGGAAACGCGTACCTGCGACGTTTACACCGGCCCGTGCTTCGCCAATGCCGAGAGCACATTGGCAGGTAGCGAAGCGCTATTGGCCTGGCACATCGAGCAGGGCGGCTTCGACGACGTCGACCTGGCCGGGCTGAAGGTGGTGGTGACGACCAAAGCCTCCGGCACGCTCGGCTTTGGCGGCGGTCTGGAATTCGCCCCCGATCCGATTCGCTCGGTGGTGCTGGTCGATGAACGAGCCACGCACAAGAAGCGCGAAGCGCTGGTGGCCTTCGTTCGCGAGCGTGGTGGTCCGGCGGTGGGCAGCATCCAGGATGTGGTTGCCGTGCCGATCGACATGCAGCTCGATCACGTGGATATGGTGGGTCAGCTCCGCGCCGGCCAAAGCGTCGAGTTGCTGACGCGCAAGTTGGGCGATGCGGATTGTGTCTGCACGAACGAGGTCGTTTTCTACCCACCGCTGGCGGCCGTCGAGAACGCCTCGCCGGCCTACACGGTCGAAGGTCGCTATGCGGGCCGGGGGTTGGGCGTGAACTGGGAGAATCCCGGCACGCGCAGCTCCTTCCTGGCGACGTTCAGCTACTAGTGCTCCGTCAACACGTGATTGTCGGGTACGAGCTATCCGGCGGAGCACTACCTTGTTATCTGCGCCAAAGCACTTGCGTCTTTGGCGACCGTTCCGCGTCGCCCGACTGAATCGGGCAGACGCTCCACTAGCGAAAACATTCACTGCTCCGCGACGATCGGACGCGCGCCGATCGCCGCAACAAGTACCGTCGACAAGATGTCGAGTTCCGACCGGCAGGGATCACCCGTTGATACCGCCGGTCGGTTTTTTTGTGGATCGATCGATTCCTGTAATCCCGCGGCCGTCAGGACACTCCAGGATTCTCGGCGGGCGACCAAAACCCGGCGGCGGCCCACGCAGTATGGCCTTTTGAGCGGGCTTTTCCGTCGACCTATAATCGATGGTTGGTGATCGACGACTTGTGCTCGGCGTGTACGCCACGCGTTCCCATCAAAAAAATCTTGTCGCATGAACTCTTCAGAGCGGAGGCATCGTTGGATGAAGTTTGCTACACGGATTCTCGTGGCGGTGGCCGTTTGCCTGAATTGGACGGCAATCGCACCGGCGCAGGATTACGAAGTCGAGGTCGCCAGCGAGGCTCCGCCGACCGATGAACTTTCGGGCGAGATCGGCGAGACGCTCTCCGGCGAGGTAATCCGCGTGCTCCGCAAGGGCCGTCCCTATTGCGACATCTGGTTGCGAAAGGACGTGCCCGTCGCCGCCGATTTCACGCCGTCGCTGACGGTTCTTTATCCGCTTTCGCAGGGCGATCTGCTGGGCGTGGCCCGCTATCATCGCCGCGGCGGCGACTTTCGCGCCCAGGAGATCGAAAAGGGCGTCTATACGATGCGGTACGCTTTGCAGCCGGAGGACGGGAATCACATTGGCACCTCGGCGACGCGCGATTTCCTGCTGCTTCTGAACGCCGAGGAAGACGAAACGCTCGATCCCTTGGAGCAGGACCCGCTGTTCGAGTTGAGTGCCGAAGCCGCGCAGACCTCGCACCCATGCATGTTGTCGCTGTTGCGTACAGCCGACGACGCCGATGCCGAGCCGACGATCGAACACGACGAAGAACGCGATCTATGGAGCGTGCGGTTGCCCGTCATGACCAGCGGGGCCGACGCCCCCATGGTGATGACGCTCGTCGTCGTGGGTCACGCGGAAGAGTAGTGGGCAGCGCCGACGCGGTCGCCAGGCATCGCATGATGGACGAACTAAGAATTCGCCGAGCCTCGTGCGACTTGGGTTGCACTCTCGCGATCTTTCTATCGATGGTCGGCACAGCGACGCTTGTCGCGGGCGACGACGAGCCGACTGTTGACGGGCCGCCGGCCAGCGCTTCGCAAGAGGCGTATGAAACCGTGATGATGCGCGGCCGCGTGGTGTGGCTGGCCGAGGCGCTGGCGCGCCGCTACGGCATCGAAACCGACGCCGATGCCACCGAAGCGAACGTCGCCATCGAGACGCCCGACGGAGTGATCTGGCCGATTGTGAAGGACTTTCGCGGTCGCGGCTTCTTTCTCGACGAGCGACTGCGTGACGTGGAGATGGAGTTGCTGGTGCGGCGGTTTGCCGGATCGCCCGTCGTGCAGATCGTGCGCACGTATACGATGGACGGGCAGGATAGATACCTGCTCGACTACTGGTGCGACATCTGCGCCATCCCGATGTACGAATTGAAGGCCTGCGAGTGTTGTCAGGGCGCGACGCGGCTGCGGGAGCGGCTGGTCGTCGACGGCGAGCCGACCGATCAGGAGCGCGAATAGGTGCTTCAGGGCGCATTTCCGCGCGAAGTTGCGCGGATTCGAGAGCCTTTGGGCAGTCCTAATCCTTGTCGGTTCCGTTGCCGGAAGCTATATCTGCAAGGGCCGTAATTGCCACCTGCGTGGGATAGGGACCGACGCAAGACCGAGGATTTTTCGATGCACGAAGAAGAGGCCGCTGGCCCGCCTGAAATCCCGCTTGTCGGCGATCTCACCGAGAACGAGGGCGCGCTCACCGAGAAGCTGCTCGATGTGCCCCCCGGCTCGGAGTGCGTGCTCTACATCGATTCGCCCGGTGGCAGTCCCTACTGCGCGATGCACATGGTCGGCTTGATTCGGCTCCGCGGGCTGCGGGCCACGGGCATCGTGACCGGCGAATGTTCTTCGGCGGCGTTGTGGCCGTTCGCGGCGTGTACGCGTCGGATGTGTACGCCGTTCAGCGTGCTCTTGTTCCACCCCATGAAGTGGCAGAGCGAAGAACACGTCGGTCTGGCCGAAGCCCGCGAGTGGGCCCGGCACTTCGCCGATTTGGAAACCGAGATGGACCATCTGCTGGCGGATCTGTTTGGGGTGAGCCGCAAGCAGATGGACGAGTGGATCAACCCGGGTCGCTATTTCTCCGGTCGCGAGCTGGCCGAAGCGGGTCTCGTCGAGCTGATCGAGATGGATACGCTCGATTTCACCGGCGGCGATCGCGCACCCCGCAAACGCAGTCGCTCGCGGGCCTCGGCCCCCGAACGCAGCGAAAAGCCCCGCAACATCGCGGCCCATCGCAAGTCGGGCAAGTGACCTTTCTCCCGCGGCAGCGGTGGCGGTAGCATGCCGCCCCGGCACGGGTGCGCCTGACCGTCAAGCGCTGCCGCCCGCGACCGCATCGAGTAGATGGCGGTCGTTGATTGTTGCCTGCCGCTAGACGAGGCCGGTCATGAGGACCGCCGTTGCAACTTTGTGCTTCGCTTGTGTGCTCGCCTCGGGGTGTTCGCGCAATTCGAGTCGACTCGACTATGCCGAGTATGTGACGGAGCATTACGGCGGGCTCGTTGCACTCCGCAAGCTGGAGCATCCTGAGCTGCAAGCCGAGCTGGCCCGCATTGAGGCCGAGGGCGGCACGCCGGCGCAGCTCGACAGCGATCCGCCCGACGCTCGGGAAAACGCTGCTGCCGGGCTGATGGGTCTCTTTCCGCTCAAGTCTGTCGAGCGGCTGCGCACCGAAGCCGTCGAGCTGGTGCCCCGCGAGCGCTTCACGCACGATCCGTTTCAGCTCGAACGAGCCATTCAGCTTTGGCAGCGGCATGCCAAAGCCTGGACCCGCGCCCGCGAGGCGCTGGACCGCCCCGCGTGGCACTCGGGTCACGTGCACCGCTCGGGCTTTTTCGCTGATACGTCGTTCATCGACACGGTGGAGCTCATCGCCTGGGTTGAGTCGTGCCATGCGGCGGGCGCGCTGGCCGAAGATGACTTGCCGGCTGCGGTGACAAGCTGTCAGTACCTGCTCAAATCGGCCGGCTACCTGGCATCGGAGCAGCACGTGGTTTCGCGACTGACGGGCGCGCGCATCAGGCGGTTGGGCCTGCGGGTTGCCGAAGCGATCACGCAACATCCCCATCTGAAGCTCGACCACGTCACGGCGATTGCCGAAACGCTGGCGATGCAGTTGGCGAACTGGCCGGCGGACGCCCGGGCGTGGATCGGCGATCGCGCGCTGGGATTACACACCTACGAGGCCATTCGCGGCGGCGATCTGGCGTGGCTCTTGACCGACGACGAGCTGCAATCGCTCGTCGCCGACGAAACGCTACCCGAGTTCGAAGCGGCCGTCCTGCGGCGGCTGGACGAGGACGAGCTGTTCTATCTCCAGTGGATGCGCAAGGTGATCGCTGATTGTGATCGGCCGTACTACCGGCGGCGCGAACTGTTGGCGCGGATGCAGTTGGCGATGACTGAGCTCGAGGACACGCCGCGTTATCCGCTGGTGGCGGCGCGGATGTTGTTGCGCGATGTGGACACGGCGCAACGTGAGCAGGCGGCCGATCGCGCGGCCTGCGAAGCGTGGTGCGCGACGCTCTCACTGGCAGCCGGGATCACGCCACCGGCCATCGATCGCAATCCCGTCTCCGGCGGACGCTACCGCCTGACCACCGGCCCCGCGCAGGCCACGCTCACCTCCCGCGGCACACCGCTCGACGCCTGGCCCGAAACGATCGTCGTGCCCTACGCCCAGCGGAACTTGCGGCAAGACACGCAAACGGCAGGCCGTCCAGAGAGTGGTGGGCGGCAGTAGCCGCGCTTCGACGTCGCGCACCAATTGCTTGACCCGGCATTCGGCTCCGGTCGAGAATCGCGATAGCGGCGTTCTTGTTCGCTCGATTCCGAGCGTATACCGCTCCCGCCAAGGGGACAGGCGGATGAAGCCGATCGTGATTCCGCGGATGCCGTGGATGGTGTACGTGCTGGTTGCGTGCGCGATCATGGGGCAGGTGGCGATGTGTTATCCGGCTGCTACGGCGAGAGGTTATCCGCCCATTCATCCGTTCTGGATGAAATTGGCGCCAGTGACCTGCATCGCGCTCCCGCTGCTGTTCGCATTCTTCGACGACTCGCAAAAGACGCTGCGCGTTGCGCGCATCTTGTTCGTCCTGCCCGCTACTCTGATGCTAGCAGCCATCATCTGCAACGTCTCAAGTGGACGACCGAGCATCGGGCACTTGGCGGGCTTGTCGGGGCTCTTCGTCAGCGGCGGCCTATTCATAGTGTTGACGGCTGTGCCGTACTCGATCCTGGTGTTTGCTGTGGTTATCGGCCTGGAACGCTGGGGCGGCCTGCTCTGGGCGCGCGTGCGTGGATTCTCCGAGAAAAGTGAAGATGGCCCGCGCCTGCGACTCAGTCTGGCAGCGTTTGTCGGCATCGTTACGATCCTGGCAGCACTCTTTGCTGTCGCGGCTGCGGCTCCGCGCATCTACGACCAGTGGCCGGGGGCGCACTGGCACTATCGCTGCCGGACGAATCTGCGGCAGCTTGGGATAGCGGTGCACAACTACGCCAACGAGTTTGGGACGTTTCCACCAGCATTCGTTGCAGATGCAGAAGGCCGGCCAATGCACAGTTGGCGGGTGCTGATCCTGCCTTATCTTGAAGATGACGCAGCCTCAGCTCTATACGAGCGGTACGACTTCGATGAACCGTGGAACGGCGTGAACAATCGGGAGCTCTTGGCAGAAATGCCACCCGTCTTTCGTTGCCCGTGGGACGATTCGGAATCGGCCTTCGACGCGAGCTATCTGGCGATCACGGGTGACGGCACGGCATTCCCTCCTCATCAAACGGTGGCGTTTCGCGACTTCCGCGACGGCAGTTCGTCGTCGTTGATGCTATTGGAAGTTGTCCGCTCAGGCATCCCGTGGACGGCGCCGCGGGACTTCGATGCCAGTGCAATTCTTGCCGACTCGGCGGAGCCCGACTCAGTGCGATTGAGCTTCGGTCACATGGAGGGTGGCGCCCACGTTGAGTTTGCAGACGGGCACGTTCGTTGGCTTGAGGACGGAATGTCCACCGACACGATGCGCGCGATACTGACAATTGACGGCGGCGAGCCGCTGCCGTGGGAACACTAGCGGCTGAGACTAGCCATTTATACTGCCGGGGGCCACCCCACCGCGCTTGTCCAAGAGTGCCCTTCACGCGGCGCGCACTGTCGGGCAAGCCAGCAGTGGCGCTCATTCACAGTTTGAGAGCGCGCTACAATCTTGCGCACGACCGACGACTCGGGAACAAGGGAAGCCTTGGGCTCACCCCCGAAAGTCGCTGTGGCAGTCGTCGCATTGGCGGTTGATGCGGCTGACGGCGCTTTGGGCGTCGTCGAAGCGTTCTTCGCGGGTGGCGGCCAGCAATTCGCGGCAGACTGCTGAGAGGCCTTCGACGTATTCGCGGTAGAGGTCGTCGTCGGCGTATTCGTAGCTCTCGTCCTTGATGATTTCACACAGCAGGAGCAGCAACTGGGCCTCGTGCAGGATGTCCGCGCTGTTGCGGCTGAACTCTGCTGAGTTGGCCGTCCACTGATCGAGTCGGCCACGCTGAGCGGCTTCCATGCGCTTCATCAATGGGGGACGATCGGCCACGTCTGGCCATCCGCCCTCGGGCACGGTCGCCGCTTCGTTCAAGTCGGGCCTTTCACCGCGCAAGAGCATGGCCAGATCGTCGGCCCGCATTTGGGCTTCGAGGAAGGTCCCGTCGCTGGCGGCCTTGCAATTGAAGCCCGTCCGGGCCAGCAGTTCGCGCATGCCGGCGGCTTCGTCCTGCCACCGCACGCGGGACTCGTCGTCGTACTGTGCGATGACGCCGAACAGCACAGCCAGCAAGCTGTAGTTGTCGCGGGCATCGCGATACCCGCCCGACTTGAACGCGTTGGGCGAAGAAACGCTGGCCCGGATGGCCGGCACGAGCGACTTGACCTCGTCCTCGATCACCTCGGGCTCGATCAATTCGCTCCACACGCCGGCAGATACCACCGGTGTCTCTGCAGCCGGCATAGGCGTCTCTGATTCTGCCGGCTGACTTCCGGCGACGGGCGGTCCGCCGGGCCCGAGCTTCTGGCGGGCATCCGTGAAAAAGACCGACTGCTCTTCCTCGCTGAAGTCCGGCCGCGGGGCCAATGGCCGTTCGCGCCGCGAACCGCGCTGAGCCATGACGGTGGCCGCGCTCATGAGCACGACAAGCGCGGTGAGGGCCAGCATTTTCTTGTTCCAACCCACTAGGCAACCTCGCGGATTTCGACAGCGACCATGACACGATCTGCTTCGATTATCGACCGGCGTCCATTCCATCACAAGCGGAAAAGGCCGTTTCGCCGGGACGTTCGAGATGCCGCGCGGCTCTATAATGCACTCGGTATGTCGAACTCACAGCACGAGCACCGCTCTGAGCCTGACGCTTCGGGCACTGCTGCGCCGGTGCCCAATTCACCGCCCGGCTACTTCGTGCAATATGCACGCGACGCGATGGCGTGTGAGTTCGCGATCCAGGTGCAAGCCGGTAAATATCCGCAGGCGGCCAATGCCGCTCTGTCCGCGCTCGATGTTGTCGAGCAGGTGGAAGAGCGGATTACCGTCTATCGCGATGCGAGCGAGGTGATGGATGTCAATCGCCGGGCGGCGCGCGAGGCGGTTGCAGTGAGCAACGAGCTGTTTGCACTCTTGGAATTGTGTGCGCGGCTTCATGAAGAAACGCAGGGGGCGTTTGACGCGACGGCGGGCCCGTTGATTCGCGCGTGGGGTTTCTACCGTCGCCAGGGACGCGTGCCGGATGAAGCGGCACTGGCCGCAGCGGTGGACTGCGTTGGGATGCAACACGTACGGCTTGATGCAAAGCAACGAAGCGTCCGTTTCGCGCGCGAAGGCGTCGAGCTGAACTTCGGGAGCGTCGGCAAAGGATTTGCCCTGGATCGCGCCGCCGAAGTGTTGGTGGCGCAAGACGTCGACGGTTTCCTGATGCACGGCGGCAAGAGCAGCGTGCTCGCGCGTGGCAGCAGCGGCGTCGATGGCTGGGACGTGGGCATCCGCGATCCGCTTCGCCCGGGACGCAGTCTGGGGCGGGTTTGTCTACGCGGTCGGGCTCTGGCGACGTCGGGCTCGGGCGCACAGTACTTTCGGCACGGCGGCAAGCGTTACGGACACATTCTCGACCCGCGCACTGGTCGGCCGGCCGAGGAGCTGATCTCGACGAGCGTCGTCGCGCCCTCCGCTGCGGAGGCGGACGCGCTGGCGACCGCGTTCTATGTTATGGGTCGCGACGCGGCGATCGCACACTGCGCCGAGCGGCCCCATTTAGCCGCGGTGCTGGTGCGGGCCGGGGGTGGCGCCGGTGGGATGACGGTCGACGCGGTTGGTTTCACTGCGGGCGATTTCGCTCCGGCCTCCGGAATCGACGTAGAGGATGTTGAACTGCCAGCCGAATCGTGAGCGATCGGCCGAACCGGTTTTCGGTTGACCGCGGCCGCCGCGACGCTATTCTGAACGCGCGAACGAATCCTCACAGCAACGCGCGTTCAGCGGCTGTCTCGCTAGTGAAACCTCTTTTGAGCTGGCACACACATCTTCGTGCCGCGCCTTTCCCACTGCCCCGCGTGTAATGCGTCGCGCGAGTTGTCGTACCCGCGATCTCGCGCTGGCGCCGTGTGGCTTTGACCAAAGTGGATCGTGCTTTGTGCGCGTCGGCGCACCTTTCAGGGAGAGACCTCGTGCGTAATCGAATTGGCTGGGGATTGTTGGTCGCGATGGCGATCACCGCAGTTCAGGGCGGCGGCGATGAGGCGTGCGCGGCCGTGCCCTACTTGCTGTCGACAGACGATCATCCGACAGCGAGCTTCGTCAGCTTCGACTTCTACGTGGGCGACCCCGACGATCCGCTGAATCCAGGGCCGATCGCCAGCACCGGACCCTTGAATGTGAACGGCACGGCGGATGTCGATCTCTGCGTCGACGGCGCCGGCGACGGCGAGCTGATCTTTTACGACACGGCGCTGACGGCGGATTCCGCGAGCGATTTGTTCATCGACTTGGGGGCCTTCGGCACGGGACTGCTTGATCTCAACGCGCTGCGGTTCACGTTCGTGACCGAAGAGATCCCCATCGGCGCGCCGGCCGGTCGCCCGCCGTTCACGTGGTCGCTCGACGATGTGATGATGAACGAGGGCGGGGCGCTGGTCGAGATCAATTCAGGCACCGCAGTGTTGCACGACTTGACCGGTGCGTTGGCCACGTTGTTGCCCGAGCCGTTCGTGCTCAACTTCGCAGCCGCGCCGGCGTTCGTCTTCTTCGACGACGGCCTCGGCGGGATTGGCATCGGCGGAACCGCTGATGAAGGGCCCACGCTGGATGCGTTTGGCCCCGAGCTGAACCTGCTGGTGCCCGGGTTCGATCTCGACCCGTTTCAGGGAACTACGGGACTTGCCGGAGCGCTGACCGTACGAATCAGCGGCGAAGCGCATGTTGCCGTGCCCGAACCGGCGTCGATCTGGCTGGCCGTGTTGGCTGCCGCGAGCTGCCTGTTCTTTGCGCAGCGGCGCTGACCGGGCGGTTGCGGAATGGCGAAGCCAGTTAAGCTTTCAGCACGGTCGAATCACGACGAACTTACTGCTGACCCTGCACGGGATCAGAAGGAGGTGGTCCTCACGTGGAGCATTCGCAGCCGGCGAATGTGCCGGCCAGCATGGCTGCGAGCACGATGGTGCAGAGAAACCTGAGCATCGTCGTTCTCCTCTTGTCGCGCAGTCCAGGTGCCCCCGATGTGAAAACCGTGGGGGCTTATGTAGTTCGTCAGGGCAAGCTGTATCTTGGCCTGCTCTGATGTGCTTATCGGCAACAAGTCGGCAGCGGATAACCGCAAGGATTCTAGCCGCCCTCAGCCTTTCGGCAGGTCTTTAGAGCCGACGATGGTGAGGTTGAGGCCGATTTGCACGTTTACGGGTGTCTCACCCACCTTGATCGTCGTCTTGCCGTTCAGATACCAACCGAGGGAGCCGGTGGAGAACTCTTTGACGTCTGCCAGCAGAGGCACGCCGTTGATCGTGACCTCGACTCCCTGCGCCTGTTCGCGGAACTGGGCGCGACTTACCGGGCAACTCGCCTTGGGCATGTGTGGCTTCCTTCGCCTGTGGTCGTCGCAGCCGAGCCCCTGATAGCCGCGGCAGCGCGAGGTGGCGAGACATTTTATGCGGCGGGCCGTATGGCGTGGAAGTCAATCCCCCCAAGTCGCAGGGGCTGCAATCAGGCGGCGCTTGTACTTCTGGAGGATCGCAACCATCATAATGAGCCACTCGCGGCCTACAGGCGCGTGTCATTTGCACGCGTCTCCCGCCCATGAGGTTGTCGAGGCGCGGACTTGGGTCCGATTGTCACCGTCGGATTGTTTTGTGTCGAAAGTCCGTGTCGTGCGGCGCTATGGCTACCATTCCCAGTTTCTCCATTTTTCCGGACAACCGAACGCACCCTTTGGGCCGATGGCTAGAATTGCAGAGCGGAGCGCTTGCATGCAATTTGGCCGGTCGCGCAGCGCCGATCGCTAGACACCCCTTGAGCCAATGTTTGGGCTGCTAGAGCACATTTCCTATCTCGGCATCTTCCTGGTGCTCGTCATCACGGGCACCGGCTTTCCGCTTCCTGAGGAAGTGCCGGTCATCATCGCCGGAGTGGCCAGCCGGACCGGCGCCCTGGTGCCATTCTGGGCGTTCCTGGCATGCCTCAGCGGAGCACTGTTGGGCGACCTGGTGATGTATACGATCGGCTATCACTTCGGTCGCGGCGTGCTGTTCGAGCACCGCTTTCTGGCGCGGCATCTGACGCCGGAACGCGAGCAGCGGATCGAATCGATGATCAACCGGCACGGCTTCAAAGTGTTTCTCGTCTCTCGATTCCTGGTGGGTTTGCGCTCGCCGGTGTTTCTCACCGCTGGCATTCTTCGCGTACCGGTGCGGAAGTTCATCCTGTTCGATGCGCTGTGTGCGACGCTGGTTGTGGGGTTCTTCTTCTCCCTGAGCTACGCATTTGGCGAGCAGATTCATCAGTGGTGGCGCTACATTCGCGGCGCCGAATACGCGCTGACGGGATTGTTTGTCGCCGTGGGCGTGGGGCTGCTCATCTATTACCTGGTGCGGATGCGGCGTCGTCGGGCGCGACTCTTGACGCTCCGTTCCGAACGGCTGGCGCGGCTCTCGCGTGCGGCAAAAGAGACCCTCCGCAAGAAGAAAACCGCGATGTAGCCACTCGGGCCATCCCCCCGGCCGGGTGTCTCTGGCGCCAACGTGCGCGCTTCGTGTTTTCACCGTGCAATAGTGTGGCCGCCCTGATACGATTCAGTTGGAGGTGCCGCAGTATGGGGGTGTCGGCAACCCCTGCGGAGCGTGCTGGCGGCACTGCCACGGAGCAGAATCATGCAGGCAGTCTGGCATCGACTGATCGAGCTACACACCCGGCGAGGAGCCACGGCCCAATCAGGGCCGCCCGCTTCGACTTTGGCCGCGGTGTTCGAGCGGCTGCGGGAGATCGTGGCCGAGCCCCGGGCATACAATCCTCGCGCGGGTCAAGCGCTGCTGGCCAGTGTACTGGCGCACACGGTGCTCTTCCTGCTGTTCGCCCAGGTGATGATGCCCGGCGGCAGCGGCCAGCTCGTCCAAGAGCTGCGCGCCTGGGTGATCGACGACGAAGAAGAGCTCCTGCCCGAGGAGCCTTTGCTTGCCCTGGCGGAGCCTGCCGAGCGGGAAGCGGAAAACGTGCTCAGCGCGGAGGCTTTGGCTTCCGCACCGATTGTCGCCGAGCAGGTCGAGCTTGATCCGGTCTTGGAAGAGACGGTCGATATCGAAGAATACGATCTCGAACTCCCGCCGACCGTTGAGCCCATCGGTTTCGAGCGCAACGACCTGTTGGTGACCGCCGGCAGTGTGGGTGAGGAAGTCGATCACGTCGACGGCGCCGTCGACCGCATCACCCACGAGATTGCCACCCGGCTCGAACGCAACGACGTGCTCGTGCTGTGGCTGATGGACGCATCCATCAGCCTGGTGGACGACCGGGAAATGGTCGCCGAACGTCTGGAGCGCGTGTATCGCGAAATCGAAGAGTTGGGCGCGGTCGAAGAGGACTCGCTGGTGGCCTCGGTCGTCGCCTACGGCCAGGAGGTGCGGAGCCTGGTCGATCCGACGTCCAGTGGCGCTGAAATCGTCGCGGCGATGCGCTCGGTCGAAGCGGACCCGTCGGGCAGCGAAAACGTATTTCAGGCGCTGTTATGGTCGCTCGATCGGTATCAGCCGCTGATCACGCGCGAGCGGCGGACGATGATGGCCGTGGTCTGGACCGACGAGTCGGGCGACGACGTGAGTTTTCTGGAACCGGCGGCGCGTCGCTGCCAGCAGTTGGCGGTGCCGGTGTTCATTGTGGGTCCCGCTTCGATGTTTGGCCGCGAGATGGGCACCCACGCCTACACGCATCCTGAGGATGGCGAAGTCTATCAGCTTCCGGTCAAGCGCGGACCGGATACGTTGCGCCCCGAGTGGATGCGAGTGCCGTACTGGTTCGACGGGCCGCAATACGAGATGCTCTCGGCCGGTATCGGGCCCTATGCGCTGACCCGTCTGGCCCGCGAGACGGGCGGCGCCTACTTCATCAACGACACTTCCGGTCGTCGCTCTCCTTTTCAACTGGCGACCATGCGTTACTACATGCCCGACTATAGCGCTGCGCAGGAATACCAGATGTTGGCGCAGCGGAGTCCTTTGCGGCGTGCAGTGTTGTCGGCGGTCGACCTGACGCTCGCGCGTCCGCTGAAGGGAACACCGCGTTTGGAATTTGCTCCCACGGGGAACAACTTTCAGGACCAGTTGCGCGAAGCGCAAGAGACCGTGGCCTACAATACGCTGGTGATCGACCGCGCGCTGGTGTTCTTCGGCGAGCGCGGACTGGAAAGCGCCTATGAGGACGAGCCCTCGCCGCGCTGGCGGGCCTGGTACGACCTGACCTATGGTCGCCTGCTGGCGATGCGGGTACGGTGTTGGGAGTACAACTGGGCCTGCGCCGTGATGAAGGGCAAGGGAGCGAACTTCGTCGACGAAGAGTCGAACCGATGGACGTTCCACCCTGCCGATGAGATTCAGTTCGGGACCGCCGCCGAACGAACTGCCGCGGAAGCTCGACGCTTGCTCCAGCGCTGCGCGGACAATCACCCGGATACGCCTTGGGCACTGTTGGCACAGCGCGAACTGGCCCATCCGTTTGGCTTCGCGATCGACGAAGCCTACGTGGCACCGCCTCCGCCTCCCGATCCGAATTTGAATCCGGGCAATCCGCCCGATCCGCAGGGACGCCGCACCGAGCGGGCACGCAAACTCGAGCGGCCCAAGATGCCCGATTTGCCGAAGCTGTAGCACGCACGATCCGTCGGATGAAGGACCGACGACAGCGTCGAACGAGGCGCCAGGTGAGGACGATCCGCTTGTTTGTCGCCCGCCGCAGAGTTTGGCTTTGCCGATGGGCGGTTACCAGCGGCCTGTTGTGCGCGGCGCTGGTGGCGTGTCCGCTCCGCGCGGATGCTCAGCAAGACGTTATGCCGGCGCAATGCCGGCGACTGCTGGATTTCGTCGAGTTCAAGGTGCTCTCCGGTCGGCTGCTCACGGCTCCGCTCAAGGTGGGCAACACGGCGTCTGCCGAAGCTGAGCAAGACGGCGTGAGGCACGCACTCGCGCTCGACTTAAGCGACGCACAGGCCAACTTCACCTATCGGCAACGCAACGAACGTTCGCTGCTGGAAATCGAAGTCCGCGATGGCGACTCGCTGCTCATCTCGCGCCAGCCGCGGCAGGCTGAAGGGGAAGAAGCACCAACCACGGCGCTTGAGTTCACGCAAGAGCCGCGCAGCCCGCTGGAGCTGGAGGTGGGGGCAGGCGAGCAAGGGCGCCGGGTGGTCGCGCCCAGTATCTGGCACCTCATGCTGCTCGAGCCGGAGCTGTGCCAGCAAGAGTTGTTACCGCTGCTCGACCTGTTGTCCGATGATTGGCCGCTGGCCACGGTGTACGAGCAATTGCCGCTGGCACTCTTGCAATGGGCGCGCAGTCCGCGGTCCGATCAGCAGCAACTATGGGACGAGTTGGTCGCACAACTGGCCAGCGACCAGTTTTCGTTGCGCGAGGCGGCCGATCGACAATTGCGCGAAGCGGGTCCGGCGCTTTTGCCCTGGCTGCGGCGCGTCGATGCCGCACGGCTGGATGCCGAACAGCGATTTCGCATTCGGCGCATCTTGGCCTCACTCGGAAGTGTTGAGTCGCCGGACACCGTGGATGCGATCGTCGCCTGGGTGGCCGGTGACCCCTTGACCTGGGTCGGACTGGCTGGGAGCGACGATGCGGAAACGCGCCGCGCAGCGGCCGAACAGCTTGCGCGGTTGGCGGGAACGACGATCGACTTCGAGCCCGATGCCGATCCGGAGATCCGGGCAGCGCAACTTGCGCGTCTGCGCGATCGATTCGCCGCTGATTGAATCGAGACGCGATCTACGTCTCGAAGGGCGCCGTGGTGGGCCTCGATTGCGTTTGGGAAGGGCCCCTCTATAATCGGGTCGTCGCGCTGGCTATGTTGTGCGCGACGAGCAGAGTTTGGCCGCGCGGTTCCGGGAACGGTGGTTGTCTGCGGCAATGCAGACGACGTGGCGGAGTCCCTGGCGTGGTTGGCCGTGATGGCTTTCTGCTCCGCAGGTTCTTGGGGCGGCGAGTTGTTTTGCTACGCTCTCTCTTGCCGGCCCTCGTTCGTCGTTTTGATTCAGCGGAGGGCAGCGATGCCAAACGGGAAGATCAAGAAGTTAGTTGCAGATCGCGGGTTCGGCTTCATCGAGAGTGGCAAGGGCGATCTGTTCTTTCACCACTCGGAGGTGACCGGCGTCACCTTTGAGGAGCTGCACGAGGGACAGACCGTCGAGTACGAAGAGGGCGAAGGTCCCAAAGGTCCGCGGGCCGAGAGTGTCCGCGTCGCCGTCGAGGCCCAATGAACGTGGCCCCAGCGCAGCCATGCCGTCGCGAGACGACGGCATGCCAGAACCATCCAGATATGAACGGGCCGTCGCACGCCCCCGGATCAATCGAGATTGGTCCGGGGGCGTTGGCATTTGCCGTCTCTTCAGCAAGCCGGTTGCTCTCGACGCGAACAGAAGCGGTGGAGTAGTCTGCTGCCCTAGGCACGCGGCGGAACTGAGAGCCATCGCATGAATCCCCAGCTCGACAACGAAGTGGCCCCTTCGACCCGCGAAGTGGCACACCTGCTTTACACATCAGCGGTCGAGCTCGCGCGGCGCATCGCGGCCGGCGAACTGCGCGCCGTGGAAGTGGTCGAAGCCCACATTCACCGCATCGAGCAGGTCAACCCAGCGATCAATGCGATCTGCTGGCCGCGATTTGACGAGGCCCGCCGCGAAGCGGAAACCGTCGATCTGCGACGTGCGCGGGGCGAAGCGTTGGAGCCCTTGGCGGGGGTGCCGATCACGGTCAAGGAATGCTTTCATTTGCCGGGCACACCTTCGTCGATTGGCATCGGCCGGTTGGCCGACGAGCCGCTGTCGGACGAGTCGATCAATGTGGCCCGCCTCCGCGCTGCCGGCGCCATCGTGGTCGGCAAGACGAACGTGCCCCAACTTATGATCATGCACGAGACCGACAATCCGGTTTACGGCTGCACCGATAACCCCTGGGATACAAGTCGCGGCCCCGGTGGCAGCAGTGGCGGCGAGGGGGCCATCATCGCGGCAGGTGGTGTGCCGTTGGGATTGGGGAACGACCTGGGCGGCAGTGTGCGTCATCCAGCGCACGTCTGTGGCATCTGCGGATTGAAACCCACAACCGGACGGCTCTCGAATCAAGGGGCCCGCGGAACCTGGAACGGGATGGAAGCCGTCGGCAATCAGCCCGGGCCGCTAGCCCAATGCGTGGCCGATGTCGCGCTGGCCATGCGCGTGCTGGCCGATCCCGGCCAACACGGGCACGATCCGTACGTGCCGGATGTGCGATGGCGCGATCCCGATCAGGTCGATGTGGCCTCGTTGCGCATCGGGTACTTCACCGATGACGGGTTCTTTCCACCCTCGCCTGCGCTGCGGCGCGCCGTGAGAGAAGCGGCTTCGGCCCTCGAACAACAAGGAGCGACCGTTGTCGAACTGCCGCCGCCCGACATGCGCAGAGCCATGCGTTTGTATTTCGCGCTTGTAAGCGCGGATGGTGGCGCCGATGCGCGGCGGCTGCTGGGGCGCTCGAAGCGCGACTGGCGCGTGCGCAAGCTGCTATGGCTGGGCATGATCCCGAAATGGCTGCGACCTGCGGTGGCCCAGGGACTGGATTGGACATGGCAACCGCGGATGGGCGAGTTGATCCGATCGGCCGGATACGCCAGCGCCGATCGCTACTGGCAACTGACCAAGCAACGGGAGCGTTTCACCGTAGACTTCTGCGCTCAACTGCGCGCGAAGAACATCGACGCACTGCTTTGTCCACCCCATGCGCTGCCAGCGCTGACGCATGGTTCGACGCAGTATCTGGCAGCGGCCGCCAGCTACGCGATGCTCTTCAATCTGGTGGGCATGCCGGCGGGTGTCGTTCCTGTGACGCGCGTGCAAGCCGGCGAAGAGGGCGACCGGCCTGCGAGTTGGGACGCAATCGACTACGCTGCCCGCAAGGTCGAGGCCGACAGCGCCGGCCTCCCAGTGGGCGTACAGATTGCCGCCCATCACTGGCGCGAGGACGTGGTGCTGCGACTGATGCAGGCGCTCGAAGATCGATTGCGCGGCGGCGAGGACTACTCGCTCCGACCGCCGCTGTAGTTCAAGCGGCGAACGAAAGTTCGCGTTTGTGAACGGCGAGAACCGCTCCTGCCGCGCTGGTCAGCCTCGTTGCAGCGACGCCTCGCCAGCGATAGAATCGACGGCATTAGTTGAGATTGAGTCTCAAGAGTGCGTTAGCGCCGCGAATAGCGCGCCCACCGCTCTCGAATTGCCAATGGCCGGGGACCCATCGGTGCAGTTTATGCCGCTAACGTGTTTGCTGGCCGGTCAAACGGCGCAGGTGGAAGACGTGGTCGGCGCCGCCGAGTTTGTGCACAGGCTGCGGGAGCTTGGTTTCCAACCCGGCGCGGCCATCGAGATGATCCAGCCCGGCAGTCCCTGCATCATCCGCTTGCGGGATCAGAAGCTCTGCTTCCGTCAGGACGAACTGATGAACGTGCTCGTCCGCGCGGGAGTGACGGCCTGATGCTGCTCAGTGAGTTGACCATCGGCCAATCGGCACGCGTCGAATCCGTGATCGATGATGGCGGGCTTGCGGCGCGGCTGATGGAGATGGGCATCATTCCGGGCATCGAGTTGCGGCTGATCGGTAAAGCGCCGTTTGGCGATCCGCTGGAGTTCGAACTGCGCGGGTATCGGCTATCGCTTCGCCAGCGCGAAGCGGAGTGTGTCACGGTGGCGCCGTAACGGTTCGGGCGAAACCAGGCGCGCCAAGAAGAGCCGCTGCGCCTCCAGCGAATTCCGGCACGATCGTCCCTCTCCTACTCGCGAAATAATGACGACGAACCTCGCCACACGAACGCTGACAGTTGCTCTGCTCGGCAATCCGAATGTCGGCAAGTCGACGTTGTTCAATGCATTGGCCGGTGTACGACAGCGGGTGGGCAACTATCCCGGCGTGACGGTCGACAAAAAAATCGGTCGACTGACGGTCGACGGACAGCCGTTTGACGTGGTGGACTTGCCGGGCACCTACAGTCTCGCCCCGCGCTCGCCCGACGAAATGGTCGCAGTCGATGTGCTGTTGGGGCGTCGCAGCGATGTGGCGCCGCCCGACGCCGTGATCTGTATTGTCGACGCCAGCAATCTCGAACGGAACCTGTACCTCGCCAGCCAGGTTTTGGAGCTGGGACTGCCGACGGTCCTGGCTTTGAACATGATCGACGTCGCGCGAGCGCGCGGCGTGCAGATCGACATCCAGCAACTATCGCGCAGGCTTGGTGTCCCCGTCGTCGAACTGGCCGCGCATCGGCGAGAAGGACTGGATCGACTGAAGCACGCGCTAGCTCATGTCAGTCAGACTTCGGCTCCGCAACCGTTGAGCCCACTGCCAGAGGCGGTCGCCGTTGAAGTCGTGCAGTTGAGTGAGCAGCTCAACGCTAACTCTTCGGCCCGCGAAGAGACTCGTCAGACGTTGCCCCGGTATCTCGTGGAGCGATTGCTGATCGACGCGGGTGGATATACCGAACAGGTCTTGTTGGCAGATGTGGCCCAGTGGACAAACCGTGCCGCCGTTGAAAGTGAGCTCGCTGCCGCGCGCAGTCGATTGCGCGAGGTCGGCTGTCCGGTGCCGGCCATCGAACCGATCAGCCGCTACGCGTGGATCGGCCGTACGCTGGACGGCGTGATTCGTCGTCCTTCGCAGACGCCGAAAAGCAAGGGCGACGTACTGGACCGCCTCCTCACGCACAAGTGGTGGGGCGTGCTGATCTTCGTGGCGCTGATGGTCGTCATTTTTCAGTCGGTCTTTTCGTGGGCTGTCCCGGCGATGGATCTGATTGATGGCGGGGTCGGCTGGGTGAGCGGTCATCTCGAACGACTGCTTGCCGAAGGGCCGCTGGCCAGTCTGCTCATCGACGGGGTCCTGGCCGGTGTGGGCGGCGTGCTGGTCTTTCTGCCGCAGATCTTTATCCTCTTCTTCTTTCTCGCGCTGCTTGAAGACTGCGGGTACATGGCGCGAGCCGCGTTCCTGATGGACAAGCTGATGGTCCATGTGGGTCTGAGCGGCAAGTCGTTCGTGCCGTTGTTGTCGTCATTTGCCTGTGCGATTCCGGGCATCATGGCCACTCGGGTGATCGAAAATCCGCGCGATCGTCTGACGACAATCCTCGTCGCGCCGCTGATGAGCTGCAGCGCGCGGCTGCCGGTGTACACGTTGCTGATTGCCGCCTTCATTCCGCAGCGCGCGCTGCTCAGCGGCTGGGTTGGTCTGCAAGGGTTGGTGATGGCATCGATGTACCTGCTCGGCATCCTGACTGCCGTTGTGGTCGCGCTACTGTTGAAGCGGACGCTGTTACGCGGACCGACTCCGCCGCTGGTGATGGAATTACCGGCCTACAAGTGGCCGTCGCCGGCGAACGTGCTGTATCGGATGGGCGAGCGCGGCTGGGCTTTCGTACGGCGGGCCGGCACGCTGATTTTGGCCGTCTCGATTCTGGTTTGGGCTGGGCTTTACTTCCCGCGCGACAGCGAGCAGGTTGAAGCTCCGCTGGCTCCGCAGACACAAGCGCTGACTGCCAAAGCGGAAAGCTTGGCGGAGGATGATCCGCAGCGCGCGGAGATCGAGGATGAGCTGCGCGAACTGCAAAATCAGATCGATGCAGCCTATGTTCGCGACAGCTATCTGGGCCGCGTGGGTCGTGCGATCGAGCCGGTCTTTCATCCGCTGGGTTGGGACTGGAAGATCGGCTGTGCAGTGATCGCATCGTTTCCAGCCCGCGAAGTGGTGGTGGCGGTGCTGGGCGTGATCTATGAACTGGGTAGCGAAGTCGATCCGGGTGACGAGGAGTCGCAAACCCGGATGACGGCGGCGCTGCGGAGTGCGACCTGGGAAGGTTCAAACAGGCCGGTATTCACGATTCCCGTGGCCTTGAGCATCATGGTGTTCTTCGCGCTCTGCGCACAGTGCGCCGCCACGCTGGTCGTGATGCGCCGCGAGACGAATTCCTGGCGGTGGCCGCTGTTCGCGTTTACCTATATGACAACGCTGGCCTATCTCGGGGCGCTGATCACCTACCAAGTAGGCTCGCGCATCGCCGGCTGACGGACGACCGAAAATCCTGTGAGGACTAGCTTGAGCGCCTCCTGGCAACTGTTATTGACTTTGGGCATCGTGCTCGCGGCGATGCTTTACATCGCCCGACGGGGGTGGCTTGCACTCCGCGCCCGTGGCGGCTGCGCGACGTGTACGACATGCGGCAGCGATGAAGAGCGTGAGCCGCAGGTCGTCACTCTCGAAATCTCGCCGGGCCTCCCGCAAGACCGATCGACGCCTACCCACGCATAGCGCGTGCGAAGAAGCCACGCTGTCTGAGTCGTTTCACTGCGCCGCTGCGCCGACTATTATGGCTGCGGCCGTGCACTTCCTGCTGGCGATGACGATGCTTTCTTCACACAACGGGTGCCCAATGTCATGAACGAGCTCAGACCAGGCGCGCGGAAACAGATGCCGAGTGACTCGAAGCCATCTGGCGCCACGGCCATTGCCCTGCTGGCGATTGCCGCCTGGATATCACCCGTCGTCGCACAGTCGCCTACCCCACCCAATGTCCTGTTGATCATGACGGACGACAACGATGAGAGAGCGGGGCGACTCGCTCGAATCGCCCGCGAATATGCTGGTTTTGGCGGGTTTTGCGCCGGGTAGGCACATCCGCAGATTCAGCGGAATTCGGGCGAATTCAGTGGGATTAACTACATGTTGCTACACCGTTGTCGAGGACGTGTGTTCCCACGATCGCTGGTCAGCTGGTACGTGATGAGCTCGTTGGACTCGAGCTTCTCGACGTACTCGAAGCGACCGATCGCGATCACGAGGCATCGGCAAACTGCCGTCGGCAGCAGGGGCATTCACCGTCGTAGCCACGCACGAGGGTGTGGAACGCAGTGGGCTGTGGCATGGTCGTGATGGCCTTGAATGCCAACGGCGCCCTGTGCGCATAGTGGCGATAGGTGATTCCGCTCACCGAGTGTCCGAGAATCTCGATCGACGATTCAGGCATGTGTTCGTCGTAGTAGGTCGCGCACGTCTTGCGAAGATCCTTGAGCATCCACGGCTTTTCGGCACCCTTCTCCACGTCCGTTTTCGGCGGAATCCCGGCAAGATCGCAGAGTGCTTGGAACCGCCTGTTCGGTTGAGCGCCTCCACCGACGAAGACCGGCTGATCGGGCTCGGGTCTGGCGGGCATAAGGCTCCTGATGTGGGCATGCACGACCCGGTTCATGGGCCGCCAGAACGTCTTCTTCGTCTTCACGCGTCGGTAGTACAGCCAGCCCCATCGCGATTGCTGTTTCACCGCGCGATCTGGGGCTTCGCGATTCCACGACACATGTCGCCAAAGAATCGGTTCATGGCGGGCCGTTGATTTCCAAACGGTGCCCGAGTCCAAGCCGTAGTTGAAGAACACGACGAGGGCGGCACGCCAGAACCGACCGATTGGGACCGGCAAGTCCCAGCCGCGCGGTCGCCTCATCTGGTGCGTGGCGAAGTAGAGCGCGTTGATCTCGGCCTTGGTCAGATAGTGCCGACCCGCCACTGAGCGTTGCGGTCGCGCCTTCGGGAATCGTGGCGGCTGTTCGATCAGGTCGTGTTCCCAGGCCCAAGAGATGACAGCGCGAAGATGCGCGCGAGCCCGATTGGTCGTACGACCGGGGTTTGTTCCGTCCTGCGCAACCGCTTGCGCGAACACCCAATCAAGGAATTCTCGGATCTGCCTGCGACAGAGCTGCTCGATGCAGACACCACCGCCCCACTCCCTCCACTTCCGCAGGGTCGTATCGTACTCGCCCCGGGTTGCGCGAGCCGGGTTTCGGGAGCGAAGATAGAGCTGCACGGCGGAATGTAGTGACGTCGGCATCGGCAAAGCTCCAGCGCCGCCGGCACCTGCGTCCGTGCCGCCGCCCTGCGGCCGACGGACAATGCGTGCGTCCTGCAGACCATGAGACAAAGACTGACTGGCAGCGAATACTGCGTACATTGACGCCCGCGAATCAACCCCGCTAGAGCACCAATCCGAGCACTGGGTGCTACCCAACGCCAGCCGCTCGCAAACCGCTGAGGATCCTGGTCGCGGCGGAGATGGGCCTAAATGGCGAGCCCGCAACGTCACTGGTCCGTTCGTAGCGCAGGCTAGAGCCAGCGAAACGGGCCGTGTGGGCTTCCTGGGGAAGCCTCAGCAGCCGGGCAGCGGTCGCGGGCAGGTCCACTTCGCCCTGAGCGCCGGCAGGTCGGCGTCTGGGGTTGCCGGGCACAGGTCGGCACGGCCGCCTCCACCTCCAGGAGAGGGGGCGATCCTCGGGCTCGTAACTGCCCGCGGTCGGTATGACCAGTGGAGGTTAGCGGAGTGGCCCCAAACTGGGCAGGACAGTGCTGCGCTCTGGGCGGATTCGCACCAGAGGGCAACGGAGCGGTCCAGATCACGTTCGGCTGGTGAAAGTGGTAAGAATCAGCCCAATCGGCCGGCTGGGAGTGGTGGCCGGCAAGATTGAGCAAACGCTGATTACTGACCGAAACACCATGAGCGTTCGTTAGTCGCCCTGTGGTTCCGCATCGCCGTGCTGCTGCACTCTGTCGACTTCTAACAGAATCAGGTCGAGCACAGCTTCAGCTTGGTCGCCGCCGATTTTCAAAAACGTCTCGCTCACGGGTTGGCTGGCATCGATGAATCGCCGGCGTTCGACGTAG
>CALKYM010000146.1 GCA_938003525.1 uncultured Planctomycetales bacterium
TACACGGGATCGCCCACGTAGCTGCCCGCCAGCCGATCAGATCAACTCTTCGATCGGCGTGGGATCTTCGAGCACTGGTGTCGGACGGCCGCTGCGCGACAAGAGCTGAAGCGTCGGGTCGATGCCGAGCAACTTGTAGACCGTGGCGTGGATGTGCTCGGGGCGCACCGGCCGCGAGGCCGGGCGGTGTCCGTTGCGGTCGGTCGAGCCGATCACCTGGCCGCCACGTATTCCGCCGCCGGCCAGCAGGCAGAACATCGCGTTGCCCCAGTGATCGCGGCCGGGCGTTCCCTGACTGAGCGGCGGCCCGCCGTTGCCACCGTCGTTCATCCGCGGCGTCCGACTGAACTCACCGCAGAGCATCACCAGCGTCGATTCAAGCAGGCCGCGCTCGTCAAGATCGGTGAGCAAGCTGGAGACCGCCGCGTCGACCCTGGGGAGGTAACTCTCCATGGCCGATTGCAGATTCCAGTGATTGTCCCAGCCGCCAAAGTGGACGGTGACGAAGGCGGAGCCCGCCTCGACCAGCCGCCGGGCGAGCAACGTGCTTTGTCCCCAACCGTTGCGGCCGTATCGCTCGCGCATCGCCGCGTCTTCCTGGCTGATGTCAAACGCGCGACGCGCTTCCTCGCCGGCCACGAAGGCGTAAGCCTCCTGATCGAAGCGGTCCATCGCGTCGAACGTTGCGCGCCGTTCGATCGAACGCGGAATCTTGTCCAGCTCGCCGACCAGCGCGCGGCGGTCGTCGAGTCGCTCGACCGTCAGGTTCGGCGCCATGTCGAGGTTTGCGATCTTGAACTCGTCGGCGTTCGGATCGCCGCCCGTCTGAAACGGATCGAGATGCGCGCCCAGCCAGTTGCCGCCGAAATAACCGGGCCGCAAACCGATGCTGCTGGCCACCGGAACGCTCACATAGGCCGGCATGCCGAACCGCCGCGATCCGCGCTCGCGCGTGATGATCGAGCCCAGCGAGGGGAACTTGCCCGCGTTGTTGGCGCCGCTGACGCCCATGTTCTTGGCGGTGAGCATGCGGTGCCCGCCGGCGAAGTGGTCGCCCGTGTCGTGGTGCAGCGAGCGGACGATGGCGAACTTGTCGGCCACCTGCGCCTGCTTGGGAAACAGCTCGCTGATCTCGATGCCCGGCACGTTCGTCGGAATCGGGTTCCAGATCCCCCGCACTTCGGCCGGGGCGAACGGTTTCATGTCGTAGAGATCGAGATGACTCGGACCGCCGTCGAGCCAGATCAGGATCACGGCTTTGTCATTGGGACCCGCCGACTGGGCGCCGGAAGCTTTCGCCCGCTGGACATCGCCAATGCTCGCGCTGGCCATGCCGGCGATGCCCAACTGCACGAAGCTCCGCCGGCTCAGCCCGTCGCAGTACTCCGGCGAACGACCCGCATCGATCCGAAACATGGTGCGTGCCTCCCTATGGCAAAGCCGCGGCCGGCCGAAAGTCCCATCAATCGCGGCTGATGCGATGCCATTAGCGACTTTCGGGGCTGACAAGTCAACAGAATCGCGTGGCCGCCGGTTGGAAACCCGCTTCGCCTGCAGTGAACTATCATCGCCGTGGCGCCGCAATCGTAAGTTGCGGAAAAACCTACATGCGACGCCGGCCATAGATACGTGCGGTCAAAAGGTCATCAACGTGCCGTAGGAGCGGAGACACTTCAAGATGACCTATTTCTTCCGCCCTGTGATCTCATCGGCAACGCCACACAGGTTAGGGTGACAGCAAAGCTGGCACGGGAGACATGCAACCGACTCGATTGCACCTAGGGCAGACGAGCAGTCCATCATCAAGCCCAGCTGCAAACCGGGTTTGATGCACGAACATCGACAGGAAACGGCCTTTTGCCGATAATCTCGCGCAGTAATCCGCCGTCATTGGGCCTAGTAGGTATGTTCAAGCAGGTCTGAATCGGCGAAGCACACGGATGTGGACTATTTGTCAAAGCGTGTCGTGCAGCGTCCGCATGGAGGAACGACATTCGCAATGCTGCTGCGGCATCGTGATAGCCGAACGCTTGATTATGCCGGTTCTCCACATGAGATCGGCCAGATTCGACCATTTGTTGTCGCAGGGCGTCGCCAAGGAGCAATCAGTCAGGAAAAAACACGCTCTTGTCCATGCAGAGTTACAGCTAAGACTGGCTCACTTAACACCCCGGGTCTGCCATGATGCGAAATACAGCCACGCAGTTCACCAGGTCGAATACCACACGGAGGTGTCACCAATATGACCGGCAACGATGCTGATTTCGAGAAGTACGAGGAATTTTCGGAGGCGCTCCAACGAGATCTTATTGCCATTCACGGAGCGAAGAAAGCCGAACGGCTATTCAAGAAGATGGACCGAGCAGAGTTCAGCGCATTCTGCGAAGCTGCGTCTAGAGATCCGTTGAAACGAAAGTGGCTCGAGCGCATCCGCACCGGCTACGCGAACGCCCTGAGTCGATTCAAGAATGCGGCGTAGTGTGACCACTAGCTACTGGTCAAAACAGCCCTGGGCGTCGTCCGTGCGTCGCGAATCAGCGTCGCGAGCGCTTGGCCCGAGACCTCCCTTTTGATACCGGCGACTTCCCGGCTTGCAGACTGTTCTTCACCAGCCACTCTTGAGCGCGGCCCTCGCGCGCCATTCTCCAGAGCGATGCCGCGTCGACGCCAGGCTGCAATCGCCATCCACATATCTCGAGGATCTCTGTGCAGCACTGCAAGGCCACTGAGCGCATAGTTTGCTCAAAACCGACTTGAGATTCGTCAGCAGCAAGATCTTGCACGACGTCGCCTAAGCACTCGAATAGTGCGCCAGGAAACGATCCCTCAGCGACGATGCGGTCGAGTGCCTTCAAGTCCGTCTCAAGCCTCGTCGTATAGATATCACTCCACCGCAATCCGGCTGCCTCTAGTTTCTCGGTGACGATATCTGATGGTAGTCGAGGATTGCCTCGCGGCCGGTCCTCTGCAACCCGTGCCGACTCGTACTGCGACTTAGACGCGCTCGTCAGATAGATTTGCTGCATACGCATCTGCGCGGCCGGCAGTGCCTCGGCAGACTTCGGCGGCTCGACTATCTGCCGGTAAAGGGCGTCACATTCTGAATCACCGACTTCCTTCAAACGCGACTGGATGCGCCGGTCCAGATCGCCAACGGCAAGTTCCGAAACACGGCGATACTCGACAATGTCCCATTCTGCAAGCGCGCGCAGGCCGATAAGGCCGAACAAATGTGCCTTTTCCGCGCTCACTAGGTTACCACCTCGAACTCCCTACCGATCACGTCGCCGAGCAGATACTCATCGGGAAACTGACCGAGGCGCTTCAGACGAGCAATTTCGATTCTGGCCAGGTCCAGTCTCCAAATGCTGGGCCGAAATGCATTCATCGGCGCCGTCGATATTTCGTTGACGAGCAAAGCGGCTGTCTCGGTCAGCAGGTTTGACGACTCAATCGAGCTGTGGATCCAGCCCGTCAAGCGGCGTCGCAACTGCTCGATACGGCTGTGGTGGTAGTCGTTTGTACGGATGATGCGCTCCAGCTCTTCATACATAACGAGCGGGTTTGAAGAGCTTCCGTTATGTGGCGGATTGAGCGACGTGCAAAACCAAATTCTATGTCTTCCCCGGAAATGGCGATCTGCAATACTCGTCGCCAACCAAGTTTGGCATGTAAAACCGACTGACTTGTTCAGATGCAGAGCGACGGTTGACATCGATCAGCGGCGAATAGAATTGCAATGTCACAGGCGCAAGCATCCTGCACTTCTTTGCCAGGCATCGAGTCTAGTTGGATTATCATCTACTCGCAACATGCCGGATTCACGACTTCGATTGCACGCTTACGCCCCTTCAAGGAACGTGGCCGAAGCTGGTTCTTTCCCCGCTTCGAGCGCGCCCACGCAGAACGGACGACAGCGCTCGCGCCGGTCTGCGAAGCAGGCCGATTGCCGATAGCGTGCCCGGCGCGGCTGTCTGACCAGTTGCACTGGCTCACACGGCCCTCAACAATACCGCTCGCTTCGGGTCGCGGGGCATGGGCGAGCGTCGTGGCCTTGGTCGGTTGGGTTCGCGGCGGTCGGTCATGCTCGCCAAGCTGCACACATTCTCGCTGGTCGGTATCGACGCCGTGCCCGTCGAGGTGGAAGTCGACGTCTCGCCGGGAGCGATGCCGCAGACCGTGCTCGTCGGTTTGCCCGAAGCGGCCGTCCGCGAGAGCACGCATCGCGTCGGTCGGGCGCTGGTGAATTCAGGCTATCGCCGGCCGCAGGATCGTGTGGTGATCAACCTCGCGCCGGCCGAATTGCCCAAGCAGGCCGCGTCGTTCGATCTGCCGATCACGTTGGGCATTCTCGCCGCCAGCGGGCAATTGCTCTCCGAACGGTTTGAAGAATACGCCGTCGTTGGCGAGTTGGCCCTCGACGGGCACACCCGGCCGGCCAAAGGCGCGCTGTCGATGGCCATCGCCGCGGCTGAAAAAACCAAACTTCGCGGACTGCTCGTGCCGCGCGACAGCGCCGCCGAAGCCGCGGTCGTGGAGGGCATCGACGTCATCCCCATCGACAGTCTGGCGCAGGCCATCGGCTTCATGACCGGCGCGCTGGAGATCGAGCCGACACCGCCGGCGCTGGAAACCTGGTTCGACAGGCTGGCCCGCTACGATGTCGATTTCGCCGACGTCCGCGGCCAGGAGATGGCCAAGAGGGCTATCACCATCGCCGCCGCCGGCGCGCACAACCTGCTGATG
>CALKYM010000147.1 GCA_938003525.1 uncultured Planctomycetales bacterium
CAGACAACATGGTAGTGCTCCGCCGGACAACTCGCACCCGAAAATTACGTGTTGACGGAGCACTAATACGGCACCGGAACGCGCAACCGCGCAGCCGGCGGCGCTGGCCAGCTTTCCGCCTGCGCGAACGCCGTGAGCGGGGCAGGGCAGGGTGTCGTGCCCGCGATGCGCAAGAACGACGCCAGCACGTCGTACCCGCGCTCGGTGAGAATCGACTCCGGGTGAAACTGAACCCCGAACACCGGCTCCGTGCGATGCTCGATCGCCATCACCGTTCCGTCCGCCGTGCGCGCCACCACGTTCAGACACTCAGGCAGCGACGCTTCGTCGACCGCCAGCGAGTGATAGCGCCCCGCCGTGAGCGGATTCGGCAGCCCCGCCAACAGCCGCGAAGAGCGATGCGCGACGAGACTCGCACGACCGTGCATCGGCTCGGCGGCCGGTACGACTCGACCGCCAAACGCTGCTGCGATCGCTTGATGCCCGAGGCAGACGCCCAAGATCGGCGCGCGTCGATGCAGCCGCCTCACGAGTTCGACCGTACAACCGGCTTCCCGGGGCGTGCAGGGTCCGGGGCTGAGCACGATGGCCTGGGGTGGGCGACTTGCGACCTGTTCAACATCCAGGCGATCATTGCGCACCACCTCGGTCGCCGCCCCGAGCTGCTCCAAGTAGCGCGCGAGGTTGAAGACGAAACTGTCGTAGTTGTCGACAACGAGAATCATCGCCGTCAGTGTGGCAGAAACCGGAAGTGCCGCCCAGAGCGCATCGCGCGCTCACGCTAAGGCCCGCAGCAATCCCGCAGCTTTGTCCCAGGTCTCTTCGTACTCACCCTCGGGCGAGGATTGGGCAACGATGCCGCCGCCGACGTGCGACTGCCACCAGCCACGCGCGGCCACGAACGTGCGAATCAGGATGTTGGTGTCCATCGTGCCGTCAAAGCCGATGTAGCCCAGCGATCCGCAATAGGGGCCGCGGGCCACGCGCTCCAATTCGGCGATGATCTCCATGGCCCGAATCTTCGGCGCGCCGGTGATCGAACCGCCCGGAAAGGCCGCCCGCAAGAGATCGACGGGCCCGCAGTCTTCGCGCAGGCGGCCATGGATTTGCGAGACCAGATGTTGCACGTACTGGTACACTTCGACCTGGCAAAGCTGTCCCACTTCGACGCTCTCGGGCGCGCACACACGCGACAGATCGTTGCGCAACAGATCGACGATCATCACGTTCTCGGCGCGGTCTTTCTCGCTGGCGCGCAGTTCGTCGCCGGCGAATAGATCGGCCTCCGGCCAGGCCGTGCGCGGCCGCGTGCCCTTGATGGGTCGCGCTTCGACGCGGCCTTCTTCGACTTGCAAGAAGCGCTCGGGCGAGGCGCTGGCGACCTGCATCGGGCCCATGTCGAAGTAGCCGGCAAAAGTCGCCGGATTTCGCTCGCGCAACCGCAGATAGAGCGACACGGTATCGTCGGTTGCGGGATGCAGCAGCCGCTGCGCGAGATTCACTTGAAAGACGTCGCCGGCGTGGATGTATGCGAGCACCCGTTCGACTGCGCGCAGATAACCGTCGCGTGAGAAATTGCTCAGCCCCTCACGACTGTGGGGCAGCGAATAATGCGGCGCCAGGCTTGCCTTGTTGAGAGCCGCCTCAGTCGATCGAGCGCAAGTCCTGCGACTGGCCGGAACGGGTTTGAGACTCTTCAGCCGCTCACGAAAGGCGCGCAAGCGGTCCGCCGCGCGGCGATGGCGGGCCGCCGGTTCGAGCTCCGGAAAGCCCTGCGAGATCAGCCACACTTGGTTCGCCCGATGATCGCAGGCCACGACCACGTCGTAGAAACCAACTGCCGCGCACGGCGCGGCGAACTCGTCGAACGCGGGCGCGGGAAGGTCTTCCAACTGACGTCCCAACTCGTAGCTCAACACCCCTGCGGCGCCGCCCTGAAAGGACGGTAAGCCGGGCACTCGCTCGCCAACAAACGGTGCCAGACGGGTCGCGATCTCGCTGAGCGCGTTGCCCTCAGCATCCCGACACGTGAAGAAGTCAAAGGGATCAGCGGCAATGAACGAGTAGCGTCCCAGTTGCGGATCGCGCCGCGCGCTGTCGAAGAACACGACGTGCGGCAGATCGGCCAGGGCCAGAAAGATCTCCCCCGCATCCGGCGCAGGCTCGATCGGCTCGACGAGCGGCAGTCTGCCATTCGACGATCTTACGGACCTATCGTTCGCGAGCCCGCGAGTCCGATCGCTCATATTTCTTCGGCCTTGGGAGATAGCAGCACCAATTTCTCGTGCGCAGCTATTTGGATTTTTACACTGAGATCGCGTGCCGCTGTCCGCTCGCCGAACAGTGCAGCTCGTGTGAAGAACACTGCTGGACGAGCCAGCAGTGGCACCCGGAACCTGGCCAACTGTCGTCTTGAAAGCGCGCTAGTCACTGCTCTGCCGCGTCGTCTTCGCGCGGTCGCGTGCGCCTGGTTCGGCCTGCGTCAGGTGGCCCCAGTCCAGCGCGCGATCCTGTTGGTATTGCTTGCCCAGTGTCAGTGCGGTCTGAGCTTTGGCCAGTTCGTAGCCCAAATAGAAGGCGTGCGCGGCGTCGGGCGGCTTGGGCGCTTCTGCGGTCAGTCGCTCGTACAGCTCGAAGGCATCGGTTGCACTCCAGTGGCGTCCGAAGGCCAGCGCGTGCAGGCGACCACCTTCGGCGAACAACCGGTAGTTGGGATCCTTGATGGCGACCGCCATCTCGTCCAGGCGGTCTTGCCCGTGGGAGTGGACCCTGGCGTCGCGCAGCGTGACGAGCCGCGGTTCGACGTGCTTGGGCAGGACGCGGTTGTTCACGGCGTGATAGACCAGCCGCCGTGCCAGATCGCACTCCCGCACGGCGGAGCGTGCCCAGTTGATGACTTCCGTGGTGAGCACGCTGCGGATACCAACTTCCTGGCAGAAGCCCAGGAGCATGACGTTGACGCCGGCCGAGTCGACGTCGGTCAACTCCGTCAGATTCCCGATGCCCATCATTATCTCAACGTCCGGCCAGCGGCGGCGGACTTCGAGATAACGTCCCAGACTGGAGGCGAATCCAAACCCGATCGGCTCGATGATCGGATCGACGCGAAACGGGACGCCGTCGCGGCTCAATCGTTCGAGCGTCGCATCGAGTCCGCTCACTGTTCCGGGATCGTCGGGAACCGCCACGACTTCACAGCCCCAATCGCGGGCTCTATCGCGATTGCTCGCATTGACGGACAACACCAGCTCGGCGCCCGCTACCGCGGCCGGCGCGATCTCGTCGGGATCGAAACTGTCGATCGAGACGCGATGGCCGGCATCGCGCAGCGCGCGGACGGCATCGCCCACGCCGTTCCACTGCTGTCCCGGCTCGCAGCCCAAGTCGATGACGTCCGCACCGTCGCGGCGAAGTTGCTCAGCAGTCGCCAACAACTCCTGGCGCGACAAACGCGGCGCGTAGTTGATCTCGGCCAGAATCTCGATGTCGTACCGGCCATCGTGCGGCGGACCTTGATTTTCCTGGCCGAAATACTCAGGCAAGTCGCGCAGATCGAGCGGGCCCTTTTCGACCGACACGCCAAACTGCTCGGCGATTGGCGTTGTGTCTCCCGCGCAAAACCCCGGCAGCACCAGCCGGGACGTATCCTCGGGCACGCGCACGCGGGGGGTGACCCAATCGGCAGTCATCAGCGCTGCGACGGTGATGCCGAGCACATCGATCGAGTAGTCGAAGCCCACACGCGGCGCCAGATCATCGAGCGTGCGCCGTAGCGCCGGCTCCGCGAGCCGGCCGGTCACGAAGTGAATTCGTTCGCGCGTCATTGCGACCGGGCCGTCAGCATGAAGAAGAGTGGCTTTCGCAAAAGAGTCGCCGTCCTGTGGGCGGATCGCGCGTTTCAGACGACCGCCATTCCCCCGTTGATCGCCACGACCTGACCGGTCATGAACGACGCATCGTCAGACACCAGGAAACGGGCCACGCGGGCAACGTCTTCCGGCTGGCCCCAGCGCCCCAGCAGTGATTCATCCACGGCACGTCGCTGCCACTCGCCGGAAGCATTCTCGCCCCAAGCCGTCTTGATCCAGCCGGGCGCCAGGCAGTTCACACGCACCTGTGGCGCGAGCGAACGAGCCAAACTCTTGGTCGCCGCCATGATGGCTCCCTTGGTGGCCGCGAACAGTTCGCCGCTGTCGCCCGCCATGCCTGTGGCGGCCTGGTCCCACCCCATGTTGACGATCACCCCGCCGCCTTGTGTCTTCATCCGCGCGCCGACGAGCCGGCAGAGCAACAGTGTGGCGCGCACGTCGCATTTCCAGAGGGCGTCGAGCTTGGCCTCGAAAGGCCAATTGGCCGCGTCGCCGGTGAGCACATCGGCGCCGGCGTTGTTGATCCACGCATCGACGCGACCGCGCCACTCCCACGCGCGGGCCGCCAGCCCCTCCAACTGTTCGACGTCCGCCAAATCACACAGCAGCTCCGTCGCCCCTGAGCCCAGCTCGGCCACTTCGCTCGACACGTGATCTAGCCGCTCGCGCGAGCGCCGCGCGCAGAGAACAAGGTCGGCACCGCCGGCCGCCAGCTCGAGCGCGATGGCCTGGCCGATGCCCGATGAGGCGCCGGTCACCACAACGACGCGACCTGCCAGGCCAGCTTTAGCCGACGGATTCGTAGCGGGGTTTTCCAAAGAGCTGTTCCCTTTCCGCAATCTCTTGTAGCGACAGGTCGTGGGGCAAGCAAGCAGCGTCCCATCAGTTGCGCGCGAACAAATGCCGGCTGGGAACGTTCATGCACGACGGCCGGCGGTGATGACCCTGACGGCGCATCGACGGGCCGCGACGCCTTTTGCCGCCAGCAGCGAACTTGCGTCAATCTGACCTCGCACTTACTGTATGCTCACCGACGCGCCCGAGCGGGCGCGGCAACTTCTGATCCCTGGCCGCAACAATGCCCACCGATTTTCGAAATCGCGCCGGCGCGCTGGCGTTTGCGTTTCGCGGCTATAACGTCGACAACCACGGCCGCACCAAAGAGCTGCTGAACCACCACGCTTACAGCAGCATTACCAAAGAGATGCTGGACGACGTGTCGCAGCTTTCGAGCGACGCGACGGGCAAGCGCATCGACCTTGTCGAGCGCGTTAACAGCGAGGCACCCGCCACGCTGGAAACGTTCGCCGCCGACATGGCAGTGGTCGCGGCGGCCGAACTGGCCCAGATCCAGTTGCTGGAGCAGTTCTTCGACTTTCCGATTGCCAAGGCTAAGCTGGCGTTTGGCTACAGTCTGGGTGAAGTGGTGGCGCTCATTGCCGCCGGAGTCTACGACCTGCACGACATCCTTTCCGCGCCGCTGACGCTGGCCGACGAATGCGCCGAATTAGCCCGCGATACTACGATGGGCGTGTTGTTTTCCCGGGGCCGCGAGCTCGACTTCAACAAAGTGCAGCGGCTGTGCATCGACATCAACGCCCAGGGACGCGGCGTGATCGGCATCTCTTCGTACCTCTCACCGAATACGTGCCTGCTCTTGGGCCAGCACGACACGCTCAACGAATTCAGCCGCCGCATGCGCGACGTGCTGAAGGCCAAAGTGCACTTGCGCAAGAACGACCACAAGTGGCCGCCGCTGCACACGCCGCTGCTGTGGGAAAAGAACATCCCTAATCGCGCGGCCGTGATTCAGCACACGATGCGCGGCGGATTCACCGCACCGCAGCCGCCCATCGTCTCGTGCGTGACGGGCAAGATCAGCTACGACGACTACAACAGCCGCGAGATTCTCAACCGCTGGATCGATCATCCGCAGCGGCTGTGGGACGTGGTTTACGAGACGATGGTGGCAGGAATCGACGTGATCGTACACGTCGGGCCGGAACCGAATCTGATTCCCGCCACTTACAAACGCATCAGCGATAACGTCACCGCCCAGCTCAAACGCCGTTCGCTCAACAGCGTCGGCCTCCGTGCGGCGGCCGGCATGGTGCGACGCCCCTGGATGAGCAAGCTGCTCTCGTCGCGGGCAGCGCTCTTGCGCGCACCATTCGTCGAGCACGTGATGCTCGAAGACTGGCTGCTCGACCAGGATGTGCCGTAGCTTGTGTGCCGCGCTTCAAATGGCGTGGTCAATAACCAGCGCAGCGTCTCAATCGGAGTCGACAAGTGGCAGCTCGTAGCAGGCCGCTTCGCGGTGGTTGCGCACGAGCAGATAGCGACCGGCGACGACAGGATTGTTCCAGGTCTTGTCTGAGAGCGCGGCCATCGACGCCAGCTCGCGATGTTCGGCCGGCGTGGCTTCGACAAGTACCAGCCGACCGTCTTCCGCCGAAATCAACAGCACGTCGTCGAGCAAAAGCATCTGGCCGTGCCCGTAGCGACCACGTTTCCAGCGTCGTTTGCCGCTCGCCACATCGAGGCATACCAGGATGCCTTCGTCCAATCCGTAAATGACATCGCCCGCGAAAACGACGTTGGTGAACTTGGCTTTCAGGTTGCGGTTTCGCCACACGTTCTGGCAGCGCAGCCGACCGCCTTCAATCTCTTGCAGTTCGAGCAGAGCACAGCCGACGCCATATCCCGTGGAGATGAACAAGCGACTCCCGCCCACCGGCACCGGCTGCGCGACGTTGGGTCGGTCCTTCTGCCACGGATACATCCACAGCTGCCGACCGTCTTCCACGGCGTGCCCGCTGACGCTGTCGAGGTTGAAGCTCACGATCTGCCGACGTCCGGCGAGCGTCGCCACCAGTGGTGAGCTATAGCCCGTGCCCGCATTGCCGGCCGTCCAAACGATGTCGCCTGTGTGCTTGTCCAAGGCCAACAGCGACGGGCCCATATTGCCACCGGTGACGAGAACGCGATCTCCCAAGATTAGCGGCGAACAGCTCTTGCCCCACTCGGGCGCCATCGACGCCCCGCCGGCTATGTACTCGTCAACGCAGTCGTACTGCCAAATCAAATGGCCGCTGGCTCCATCGAGGCAACGCAGCCGCCCCAGCGCGCTGAGCGTGTAGACGCGGCCTTCATCGATGGTGGGCGTCGCGCGCGGCCCGTCGCCGGCCACCATGGATACGAACACTTCATCGTCGACATATATCCACTGGATGGCTCCCGTGGGAACGTGATAACAGACGACCCACTCCTGCCCGGCGCGTTGTTCTTGTGTGACCGCGAACTCACCAACCACGGCGAACGACGACCAGCCCGAGCCGACCTCGCGCCGCCACAATTCGCGCGGCGGCCGCTGCGACCAGTCGCGGACCACTGCGACGTCGCCCAGTATCGGCGTGCGCTGGGGCCCCAGAAACTGCGGAAAGTCGTGCGGGGTGGTGGAGGTCAGGTCGACGCCGCTGAGGACGGGATCGAGCAAGTCATCGATGGATGTGTTGACTTGCCGCGGCCGGGCAAATCGCCACACGAAGCGCGGTGCCATCGAGCCGCTGAGGCCTTCGAGTTTCACAAACACCCAAAACAGACCGCACAGCCCCAGAAACACTCCGGTGGCCCACAGCCGCGTGCGCAATCGAAACCGCGAGAACGCTGCCAGCCAAATGACGAACAGCGCCCACCCGATGCCGTAGCCGACGAGCATAGTGATCGTCTGCTGCGTCGAAGGGATATCGAAGCGCATCCCCAGGTAAGGCGTAACCAGCAGCACCGCCACGGTCGCGGACACGATGACGACGGCCGGCCACCATCGCGGTCCTGGCTGGGGTCGCGCGGAATCAGACGCGTCGGATTCCATAACGTATCCGCCCAGCAAACCGTAGCGCTACACGTGCATTGCCGGGTCGAAAGGCATTCAACCGGTTCGTTCAGTCACCTCGATCAGATGGTAGCCAAACTGGGTCTTCACCGGACCGGCCACTTCGCCAATCGGAGCCGAGAAGACGACCTGATCGAATTCGGCCACCATTTGGCCGGGACCAAACGCGCCCAAGTCGCCGCCGGCCTGCTTGCCCGAGGGGCACTCGGAATGTTGTTTGGCGAGAGCGGCGAAGTCGGCACCTTCGGCAATCTGATCTTTCAGCGTCTGGCATTCGGCTTCGCTCTTCACCAGGATATGTCGGGCTTTGGCCGTGGGCATCGTGACGGCTCCTCTCGTGTCGCTTGTAAGGCTTGATCCTACGCGCCAATGCCGCCGCTGGACGCGACGGGCAATGGAGCGAACAGGCGTCAGCTTACCGGCATTGGCCCCGGCCACAAAACGCGCGGCCCGTACCACGCATACGGTTCATCCGCCGCTTCCGGTCAAGAAAGAATCCCAGGTCTCGCTCGTGGCAAGATTGTCGCGCGGCGGGCCGACGGCCAGCGAGAGCGCCGCCAGATCCGTCTGAATCAATCGCGACATCCAGAACACGAGTCCGAAGCTGAGCAGACCGAAAATCCCCAGCACCACTTGCGCCCAGCGAAGTTCCTGCGGCGGGTTCGACAGCACGAGCACGATCACCGCGATGAACGGCACGGAAACCGAAAGCCCAAAGTGCAGCCACACGCGCCTGCCGGCGAAGCGAATTCCTTCCTGATCGCGCGGTACGATCGATCCCGCGCGGAGGAAAAGGGGATACAGGGCGCGGACCGCCATCAGCGTCATGCAATAAAACGTCAACGTGGCGGTGATCACCCCGCAGAGCACCTGCGAAACAACCAGGTGCAGGTGCACCTCCCAACCCAGTCCGGTCGGAGCTTCGCTGCCCACTTCGAGCCCAATGGGAATGGCGATCCCGCTGGCGCTCCACAGCACGACGACGATCCAGGCCACCAGATCGCCCAGTTCCAGACAGCGGCGACGGATGCGGGGCAGATCTTCGGCGGGCAACTGCCGGCCATGGCGCAATTTGTGCGCGTTCAAGACGACGGGGAGCCCCATGCCGATGGCCAGCAGGATACCGAGCCCGTAGGCTGCGATGTTGAGCGGGCCCAGCATGACGTTCCAGAAGAAGTAGACCAGCTTCTCGTCTTCGAGCCGTTTCACGATGGCGTCGAAGTTGTAGAGGATGTTGAAGATGCTGATCACCACGTTGGGCACCAGCGCGGCCAGCGAGAGGCTGATGGTCGGGAAACGGCGCACCAGACTCTGCCAACCCAGTCGTGCGGGGCGCATCAAGCGTTGCGCGTGCGGTTGCATGCACAAGGAAAGTTGCCGCGCCAGCTCGTCGCCCGATTCGATGCGGTCGGCCGCGTCCGAGGCCAGACAATCCAACAGCACGTGCTGCATGCCGGGCTGCACGGAGCGGGGCAGCTTCGACAATACGTCCTTTTCGACGCCCACCCGGCGGCGATTGACCATCGCTTCGAGTGTCTGCGTCCAGCCCGCATCCAGTTGCTCGTCGCGATACGGACGCTCGCCAGTGAGCAGTTCCCACAACACCACGCCGAGCGAAAAGATATCCGCCCGCGCATCGAGCTCGCCGGGCTGGCGGGGATGTTTGGGATTGCAGGCTTCGAGTTGCTCGGGCGACATGTAGGCCAGGCTGCCGCCGAAGTAGGCCGCCGGCGTGGCACCATCCAGCGCCGAACTGAAGCTGATATTGAAGTCGACCAGCTTCGGCGTGGCATCGGCTGCCAGCAGCACGTTGGCCGGCTTGATGTCGCGGTGCAGCACCCCGCGACGATGTGCATAAGCCAGCGCCGACGCGAGGCGGATGCCCAGCCAACAGACGGCTTCGGGCCAGGTGCACTGCGCCAGTCGCGCCCGGGCCGAAGAGTCGGCCGGGGGTGACTCGCCGCGGTCGTCCAGCGCTGCGTTAACCGCTTCCAATAGCAGTCGTCCCGACCGTTCGCCCGGCGGTACTTTGCGCACCAGTTCGACGACGCGTTGCAACGTCCCGCCGGCAACGTACTGCATGTACAACAGCCGCACCTTGGGATCGTCGAGCACCCTTTGATCGTAGACGCGCACAATGTGCGGGTGATCGAGTTGGGCCAGTGTCTGTGGCTCGGTACCGCGGTCGGCCGACACCTTCAGCGCCACCAGCCGCTGGAGCGTCTCTTGCCGCGCCAAGAAGACCGTGGCAAACGCGCCGCTACCCAACTCGGCCAGTAACTGAAACTCGTCGAGCTTGTCGCCCACCGAGACCTCGGGCAGGCGGTCGCGAGCGCACATGGCGGTCGTCGCATGCGGGGCATTCAGCCCCATCAACCGCTTCAATTCGTCGCGCTGTGCGGGAAAGCGCTCGAAGTATTCGTCCGGAGTCGGCGGGCTATCCGTCGAACTGCGGACGTAAAACTCCTCGTAGATCAGATCGGCGGGCACGCCGTTGTCATCGGCCAACTCAGGAAACGCAGCGACGTACTCCTCGACTTGTTGCGGCAACCCGCGCCGCTGCCAGCGATATTCCAAGTCGACTTTGATCAGTTCCACGAGCGCCAAGCGGCGCATGCCCGGCGGATCGCTGGGCACGAACGAGGCGAGATCGGGCGGGTCGCCACCACTTTCCCAGGCGTTGACGAGGCCTTCGACCTGTTGTTCCAGCAGGTCCCAGACGCGCGTGGCCTCGTCGAGCCGCAAAGTCGGCGATTCATCGGAAAAGCTCAACGCCTGCTGTTCCTCGCATTGGGGGTCCGCGCGACCGCACCCATCCAGCGGCGGCCGGCGCGTCATCACCGGCGCGCCCAACGGTAACATTTGTTTCGCAACCGCGCTTCAGCAATTTACAATGCTGCTCGGAATCCACCAACCTGGGCCGCGTCGATTCGCGGATCGCTATGCCTGAGCCAACCGAAACGCTGATTGCCCGCTTGCGCGATGGCCAAAACGAGGCGCTCGGCGACTACATCCACTCGGTCCAGCCGCAGTTGTTGGCCTATATCAATCGCCAATTGGGTCCGGCGCTACGCTCGAAGATCGAGCCCGACGATCTGTTGCAGGAGGTCGGCGCTGAAGCCGTGCGTTCGCTGGGCGGAGTCGATCTTTCGGAGCGCGATCCGTTCGGCTGGCTGTGCCAGATTGCGCAGCGGCGAATCATCGATGCACACCGCAGACTATTCGGCGCCCAAAAGCGATCGGCGGCCCGCGAAGTGGCGCTCGACGCGCGGCGGGGCGATGACAGCCGCGGCGGCGTGATCAACCTGCTGGTGGCCAGCATGACCACGGCCAGTCAAGCCTTCTCCCGCGATCAGCGCGCGATCAAGCTCATGGCCGCCTTGGAAAAACTTCCCGAACAGCAGCGCGAAGCCCTGCGGCTGCGCTACGTCGAGGGTCTCCCCTCGAAGGAAGTCGCCGAACGCCTCGGCAAGACCGACGGTGCCGTGCGCGTCATGCTCTCCCGCTCACTCAACAAGCTGCAGAGCATTCTGGAACCTGAGATGGAGCGTTAGCAGCCTGTTGAAGAATTCAGCAGGCTGCGACGTCGCATGGATGCGACGACAAAATTGCGACGCCAGTCGCAATTTTGCGAGTGGCGAGTAGCTTCGCTGCGAGCTTCACGAGGTTGAAAACATGCCACGACGGCATTTTTCAACAGGCAGCTAGCCACTCCGTCTACTTGCCAGCCGACTCCATTGTCAGATCGGCCAGATAGATGGCCGTGATCGATCGCCCCGCTTCGCTTTCGTGGCTGGAGTACCAGGACACGATCGCTCGCTGGGGGCTGAGCGCCACCAAGCCGGGATACGAGTTGTCGCCGCCGCTGGGCAGTTCCGCGAACTCGTTGAGTGCGTCTTCGGCCAGCCAGTACAACGAAGTCTTGGCCGGACCGCCCACCGTCTTGCGTCCGCCAACGACGTAGCGTCCGGCCCAGCGCGCCAGCAAGGGACCGCCGATGTAGCGGCCCAGATCGATGCGCTCCGCCTCGGCACGCGGCGATGTGAGAAGGCAGAGCTGCGCGTTGCGCCCGCCGCCGCTGCGGGCAACTGCCGTGATCGAGCCATCGTCCTCGAACAAGAAGGCGGTCTCGTCGCCATACTCCTCTTGAAACAGGCCGACCTTGTGCCACACCAGTCCGTCGTCGCTGGCCAATAGCGCCGACTCGACTACCGGATCGCGCTCTTCCCGGGTGCGCGTTTCCATGAACTCGCGCTTGCGGCGCCCACAAAGATAAGCGCGGTCGCCGTGAGCCGCCGCCCGCCAGATGTAGTGACCATACGTGCCTTCGAGCATCGCCGGCTCGCTCCACATGACACCATCGGCGGACCACATACCGTAGCCCAAGTGCTGATTCATGTCGTAACTGTCCGGCGACGTCTCGCCGCAGTACCAGGTGCCGGTGAACACGAACAGTTTGTCCTTGAACACCAGGAAGTGTGGATCGCGCGTGTCGCGCCGCGGCACGCTAAAGCGAGGCACTTGCCGCCAGTTTTGGGCATCATCGCTGGTGAGCACGATGATCGACGAACTGGGATGCACGCCATGCCCGTCGGGGCAACTGCGAAACGTCAGATAGAACCGGTCGCGGTAGCGGCAGAGATCGGTGAACGCGTTGTGCTCACCGTTGTGGAAGGCGCGTCGCACATTCTCCACGCGCA